>NZ_JPGM01000033.1:0-112104 GCF_000731655.1 Burkholderia sp. MSh2
CCATCCGCCCCTCTTCCACGGCGCGATCCGCCGCCCGACCCCGCGCATCGCGAGATCGGCGCGGCCGCCGGCAGCGCCACATGGCGCACGCTCCGCGCGAGACTGCCGCCGAGCGGATACGCGGCGTCGATCCGCTCGACCGTCGCCGCCCGCAGCCCGGCCGTCCTGCCCGGCGCCGGCAACCGGTCGCGACGCGTGGCGGCGCCGCGCGCTCGCCCTGCCCGATGCCTGCTTCGGGCCGGCGAATGGACCGATGCACGATTTCAGTCGTGTCCCAATTCGGTCATTCAATTTCGTAGATGTCTGATCGACGGCACTTTGGCCGCTCGGTATAGTCGCTCGCTCACACCCGGGTTGTCCGATTGAGACATGTCGCTCGCGGGTGCGGCACCGGGTCCGGCCCCTGTCGACGAAACCGCGCACGCGCCACTCGGACACGTCGCGCACGAGATCAATTAATCAGGACTACGACAAATATGACGATCCCATTCGCCGGTCGACCCGGCATTCCGTGTGCGCATTCACGCGCATCGGCGCAACAGCGACGCACGCACGCCACCCGCCTCTCGGCGCTTGCCTTCGCCATCGCGGCGCTCGCACCCTGCTACGGTCACGCCGATCTGGTCCAGGACAACGTGATCATCAAGGACGGCAGCGGCGGCAAGCCGTCCGCCACCGGCTTCGGATCGATCGCCATCGGGGCCGGCGCGAATGCAGCCGGCGTCTCCCACGGCGATTACTCGGCAATCGCGATCGGCGCCCGATCCGTGGCCGACGGTCAAGCGGTCGTGGCCGTCGGTGAGAATGCGAAGGTCCACGGCGACCGCTCGGGCGCGTTCGGCGTGTCGTCGAGCGTCAATGCGAACCGCGGCCTCGCGCTCGGCGCGGACACGAACGTCACGGCGCACGGCGCGGTCGCGCTCGGCCATGGCAGCGTCGCCGACCGCGCGAACACGGTGTCGATCGGCGACACGGGCGCCGAGCGCCAGCTGGTCAACGTGCGCGCCGGCTCGCGCGACACCGACGCACTCAACCTGTCGCAACTCAAGCCCGTCGTCGACGCGCTCGGCGGCAACGCCGCCGTCGGTGCGGACGGCACCGTCAGCGCGCCGAGCTACGAGATCGGCGACCATACCTTCGGCGACGTCGGCAGCGCGCTGACGAATCTCGACAGCCGGGTCGTCGCGAACGGCAAGGGACTCGACGACGCGAATGCGTCGCTCACCGTGCTCGACGAGCGTGTCACGACGATCGACGGCCGCGTCACGACGGTCGAGACCAACGTGACGTCGATCCGCGCCGATGTCGACGATCTCGGCACACGGATCGACAACGGCACGACCGGGCTTGTCCGGCAGGATCCGGACAGCCTCGCGATTTCGATCGGCGCGGACAAGGGCGGCACATCGGTCAGCGTCGCCGGCTCGAGCGGCACGCGTGTGCTGACGGGGTTGTCCAACGGCGTCGACGACACCGATGCCGTGACGATCGCGCAACTCAAGGCCACCGGCCTCGTCGACCCGTCCGGAAAGCCGCTCGGCGCAGTCGTCTACGACGACCTGACGCTTGCCCGCGCGACCCTCGGCGGCATCGGCGGCACCGTGCTCGACAACGTCGCGGCGGGCGCGATCGCCGAAGGCAGCCTGCAGGCCGTCAACGGCTCGCAACTGTTTTCAATGCAGCAGCAGTTCCAGAGCGGCATCGACGCGCTCGATTCGCGCCTGTCGAACGTCGAGCAGAGCGGCCCCGGCGGCAATCCGTCCGGCGAGACCGGCAACAAGCTGGAGCAGATCGGCGACGGCAGCGGCGCGACCGGGTCGAACACGATGGCGCTCGGACAAGGGTCGAGCGCCTCCGGCGACAGCAGCGTCTCGATCGGGACGAACGCCAATGCGTCGGGCCAGAACTCGGTCGCGCTCGGCGCGAATTCCGTTGCCGACCGCGACAACACGGTCTCCGTCGGCGCCCCCGGACAGGAACGGCAGATCACGAACGTCGCGGCCGGCACCGCACCGACCGACGCGGTCAACGTGCAGCAATTGAACAGCCAGATCGGCAGCGTTCGCGCCGACATCGATCACTACCGGCGCGACGCGAGCGGCGGCATTGCATCCGCGGTCGCCATCGCGAACCTGCCGCAGGCGTCGCTGGCCGGCGAAAGCATGGTTGCGGTTGCCGGCGGCACGTACGGCGGCCAGTCGGCTGTCGCATTCGGCCTGTCGACCGCCACGCGCAACGGACGCTGGGTGGTCAAGGCATCCGGCTCGACCAATACGCGCGGCACGGTCGCGGTCGGCGCCGGTGCGGGCTATCGCTGGTAAGCGTCCGGACGCGACGAGTCGTCGGCCGAACGGCGTCACGTCGCAACGAGGACCGGCAGTGAAGCGCTCCCGCAAGCCAGTGGGCGCACGCAAGCGCAATAAGCCGAGGGCCGGATTCCGCATCGTGCGGAATCCGGCCCTTTCACCTGCCTGAGCGATACGGACGGCGTGCGTTCACGCCCGCCCCTTCCACGGCACGATCCGCCGCTCGACCCAGCGCATCGCGAGATCGAACAGCCATGCGATCGCGCCGATGATCAGGATCCCCATCACGACGATGTCCGTGCGCAGGAAGCTCGATGCGTTGAGCACCATCTGCCCGAGCCCGGCCGTCGCGGCGACCATCTCGGCCGCGACGAGCGTCGTCCAGCCGAACCCGATCGCGATCCGCAGCCCGGTCAGGATCTCCGGCAGCGCGGCCGGCAGCACCACGTGGCGCACGATCTGCGCGAAACTGCCGCCGAGCGAATACGCGGCGTTGATCTGCTCGACCGTCGCCGCGCGCACGCCGGCGCGTGCCGCCATCGCGATCGGCGCGAAGCAGGCGAGGAAGATCACGACGAGCTTGGCCGTTTCGTCGATGCCGAACCAGATCACGACGAGCGGCAGGTACGCGAGCGGCGGCAGCGGCCGATAGAATTCCAGCAGCGGATCGAGCACGCCGCGCGCGATGCGGCTCACGCCCATCAGGATGCCGGCCGGCACGCCGAACGCGGTGGCCAGCAGGAACGCGCCGAACACGCGCGCCGCGCTCCACAGCAGATGCTCGGACAACGGCAGGCCGCCCTGGATGCGGCCGTGCCATGCATCGACGAAGGCCGCCCACACGGCTTCCGGCGCGGGCAGGAACAGCGGCGGCAGCCACTGGCGATGCGTGGCGACCCACCACAGCACGGCCAGCGCCGCGACCGTCGCCGCGCTCAGCCCTGCCGTCCTGCCCTGCCCCGGCAACCGGTAGCGGCGCGACGGCGACGATCGATGCGCGTGGCGTGCGGCGCGCGGCGGTGCCGCGCGATCGCCCTGCCCGGCACCCGCGGCCGTTCCGTCGGCCGTCCACGATTCCTGCGTGCTCATGCTGTCCCGCCTGTGCAAAGTACTGATCCGACCGCGCCCGACAGACGCGCCCTGTCGCGCGAGTGCGCGCGTCACGCCGCCGCCTCGGTCGCCTCGTCGCGATGCAGGTACGCGATCAGCCGTTCGCGCCATGCGATGAAATCCGGCGAAGACTTCACCGCGCGCGCATCGCGCGATTCGACGTAGCGACGCGCGAACGGCAATTCGAAGGTTTCCGCGATCCGGCCGGGGCCCGGCGTCATGACGACGAGACGCGTCGCCAGGAACAGCGCCTCCTCGACGTCGTGCGTGATGAAGAACACCGTCTTGCCGGTGCGCGCCCAGACGTCGAGCACGAGCGCCTGCATCGTGCCGCGCGTCATCGCATCGAGCGCGCCCATCGGCTCGTCCATCAGCAGCACGCGCGGGTCGCTCGCGAGCGCGCGCGCGATGCCTACCCGCTGCTGCATCCCGCCCGACAGCTCGTACACGCGCGCATGCGCATGCCGTTCGAGCCCGACGAGCGCGAGCATCTCCCGCGCGCGCGCTTCGCGCTCGGCCTTCGACACGCGGGCGAACCGCAGCCCGAGCGCGACGTTGTCGAGCACGTCGAGCCACGGCAGCAGCGCGTATTTCTGGAACACGACGCCGCGATCGGCGCCGGGGCCCGTGACCGGCACGCCGTCGACGCGCACGTCGCCGGTCGTCGGCGCAACGAAGCCGGCCATGCAGTTCAGGAGCGTCGTCTTTCCGCACCCGGACGCGCCGAGCGCGACGACGAACTCGCCGGCATCGATGCGCAGATCGACGCGCGCGAGCGCCTGCGTCGTCGGCCGGCCGCGCTCGCCCGGATAGTCGACCGATACCTGACGAACTTCCAGCGTGCTCATGGTCGGGCCTCCGCTACGATCGCCGCGCTCAGCGCGCGGCCTTCTGCACGAACTGCGGATCGACGCCGGCCGAATAGTCGGACAGCACCGTCTGGATCGTGCCCTGCGACTTGAGGAACGTCGCGGTGGCCGCGAGCGACTTCGCGGCACCCGATTGCGCGCCGCCGCCGAGCCACGTCGGCGACGCCTGCTCGGCCGGCGTCGGGAACGCGTAGAGCGCGAGGCTGGCCGGCACGTCCTGCGCGTTCGCCCCCGATTCCTTCGCGACCGCCGCGACCTGCGGCGAACCGACCTTCCAGGCGGCGGTATGCGCGCGATAGTCGGCATCCGCGGCCGCGAGCACCTTCACGAAGCGCGTGACGAACTCCGGATTCTCGCGCGCGAACTTGCGGCTCACGACGAAGCCGTCGAAGGTCGCCTTGCCGCTTTCCTTCGCGACCTGGCCCGACGTCGTCAGCACGGTGCCCGACTGCTTGACCTTCGCGAGCACCGGATCCCAGATGTAGGTCGCGTCGATGTCGCCGCGCGCCCAGGCGGCCGCGACCTCGGGCGGACGCAGGTTGACGATCTTCACGTCGTTCGGGTTCACGCCCGCGGCCTGCAGCGCGACGAGCGTGTGGAAATGCGACGTCGACACGAACGGCACGCCGATCTTCTTGCCCTTCAGCGCCGCGACGCTGGTCACGCCCGAGCCGTTGCGCGCGACGAGCGCTTCCGCGTCGTTGATGTTGTCGAGCACCCAGAACAGCGAGATGTCGAGCCCTTGCGACAGGCCGGCGGCGATCGGGCTCGACCCGGCTTCGCCGAGCTGCACGGAGCCCGACGCGAGCGCGCGGATCACGTCCGCGCCGCTGTCGAGCTTGCGGAACGTGACCTTGTAGCCGGTCGCCTTTTCGACTTCACCGCTCGCCTGCGCGTAGCGCCACGGCACCACCATGTCCTGGTACGCGATCACGACCTCGCGCGATTCGGCGTGCGCCGCGCCGAGCGCGGCAAAGGCGGTCAGCGCGACGACGGCGCGGCGGATGAAGCTGAAACGGGACATGCGGCTCTCCTTCGGAATGCGGGCATTGCTGCGGGAGAGCCGACTATAGGAGCTTTGCGTACGGCGGGAGCCAACTTATCCTGCGAAGCTATCGATGCCGTTTCAGCTTTGCTTTCCACGTTCGATTGAATGGCGGCGACGATGGAGCGGCAATCAGCATACGAAAACATGCCGTCACCGATCGCCCCTGACCGCCGACGGAAATCTCGCGCGCTCCGCCACGCATGCAAGCTTTCATACGAGTCCCATATCCATTCGTCGAAGCGAACGTTAGTTTTTCATCTCGAACCCGGAGGGCCGGCCCGTCAATTCCTGTCTGACAGAATTCCATGAAAACCCGATACGGCTTGCTGGAAATGAGGGATGTGTGGATCGACGCCTATATGAACGGCGACATCGATCAGCTGAAATTCGTAGAGAGCCCGCATTTCTTCGTCAAGCGGGGAGACCGTATCCTGACCAGGCTCCAGCAGATATCCGCCATGCAGCGGCATCTGTCCGAAAAGACCTGGCGTGGCTTTTCCCTGCAGGTTCGCGACGAGATCACGGCAATCGAGGAAAGCCCGCTCTGGGCATCGATTTCCGGCACCGGCTCGATGCAACGCGGCGAAGGAATACTTACCCGGTTCGATTTTCTGGAGCTATGGCTGGTCAACGACGATCGGTGGCAGATTGCCGCGCTTTGTTACGAAGAGAAAGAATATCAAGGCGGGGGGACGACAGATCATCCGTAGACCGGATACGCGTGGGGGAACGCCTGCTTCGATCGCCCGACTCGAAAACCGTTGCTTCGCCGGATCCATGGACGAAAAAAAGCCCGCATCGCTGCGGGCTCTTTCGACTGCACGGGGCTGCTGCCGCGCGAACGCGGCGCTCAGACCACCCCGGCCCCATGGGCCTGCAGATCGGCGTGATAGCTCGAGCGCACCATCGCGCCGACGGCCGCGTGCGTGAAGCCCATCTTGTACGCCTCGTCCTCGTACATCCTGAACGTATCCGGATGCACGTACGCCCGCACCGGCAGGTGGTGCTCCGACGGCTGCAGGTACTGGCCGATCGTCAGCATGTCGACGTCGTGCGCGCGCAGGTCGCGCATCACCTGCAGGATCTCCTCTTCCGTCTCGCCGAGGCCGACCATCAGGCCCGACTTCGTCGCGACGTCCGGATGCAGCGCCTTGAAATCCTTCAGCAGCTTCAGCGAGTGCGCGTAGTCCGAACCCGGGCGCGCTTCCTTGTACAGGCGCGGCACCGTTTCGAGGTTGTGGTTCATCACGTCCGGCGGCGCGGCGTTCAGGATCGAGATCGCGCGATCGAGACGGCCGCGGAAGTCCGGCGTCAGGATTTCGATGCGCGTTTCCGGCGACTGTTCGCGCACTTCGCGAATGCACTCGACGAAGTGGGCGGCGCCGCCGTCGCGCAGGTCGTCGCGGTCGACGCTCGTGATCACCACGTACTTGAGCTTCAGTGCGGCGATCGTGCGCGCGAGGTTCTTCGGTTCGTCGGCGTCGAGCGGATCCGGGCGGCCGTGGCCGACGTCGCAGAACGGGCAGCGGCGCGTGCACTTGTCGCCCATGATCATGAACGTCGCCGTGCCCTTGCCGAAGCATTCGCCGATGTTCGGGCAGCTCGCTTCCTCGCACACCGTATGCAGGTTGTGCTCGCGCAGGATCGTCTTGATCTCGTTGAAGCGCGAACTGCCGGTGGCCGCCTTCACGCGGATCCACTCGGGTTTCTTCAGCTTCTCGATCGGAATGACCTTGATCGGGATGCGTGCCGTCTTCGCCTGCGCCTTCTGCTTGGCGGTCGGATCGTAGGCAGCGGTCGCGGCCGAATCGGCCGGTGCGGGGGAAGCGGTAACGTCAGTCATTCGAATGTGGTTCCAGTGCCTGCGGCTTGTCGGCGGCCGCGGATACGCCGCCGAGGTTGGCGATCAGACGGCGCACCAGCGTGCGGGCGACGTCGTTCCAGTCGGCGGCAACCTCGAGGCTCGCCATGTCGACGGTTTCCAGTCCGGCGTAGCCGCACGGGTTGATCGCGAGAAACGGGCGCAAATCCATCTTCACGTTCAGGCTCAGCCCGTGATAGCTGCAGCCGTTGCGGATCTTCAGGCCGAGGGCCGCGATTTTCGCGCCTTCGTGCGCGCCTGATGCCACGTAGATCCCGGGTGCGCCGGCCTTGCGGACCGATGCGAGATTATACGCCGCGAGGGTTTCGATCACGGCCTCCTCGATCTTCGTCACGAGCGCGCGCACCATCAGCTTGCGCCGCCGCAAGTCGAGCAGCAGGTAGACGACGATCTGGCCGGGGCCGTGATAGGTGATTTGCCCGCCGCGGTCGACCTTCACGAGCGGCACGCCGCTGTCGGCCACCAGCAGGTGGGCCGGGTCGCCCGCCTGGCCGAGCGTGTAGACGGGCGGGTGCTCGACCACCCAGATTTCGTCGCCGGTGTCGGCCGTGCGCGCGTCGGTGAACGCGCGCATCGCGTCGAAGCTCGCCGCGTAGGCCTCGACGCCCCGCCACTGCACGGTGACCGGCGGGGCCGGCAGTTCGGCGGACGATGCGGAAACGGCGACAGGCGTGGACACGATGGAAACCGGCGAAACGGACATGGGCGGTAGTTTACCGAAAACCCGTGGGTCTCGCCGGCCTGGGCGCGGGGACGGATCGCCGGTATCCGTCGGAGGAAATAATGGTCAGACGGTGCGCCAGCCGTCATGGAGCAGCGCGGCCACGCGTTCGCGCAGCCGTGCCAGCCCGCTTAGCGCGACTTCCTGCGGCGGCCTCGCCACCGAGAACGCGACGCGCGCGCCTTCCCGGCTTTCCGCGCTGAGCCACAGCCGCTCGCCGCGGCGCAGCTTCAGCGTCTCGCCGTCGACCAGGAAGTAATCGTCGACGTCGTTGCTGCGCGTGGCCCACACCGGACCGCACTGGACCGTCAGCCTCGTGCTGCGCTGTACCTTCAGCGGCACCGTTTCGCCCACCGGGATTTCGAATGTGACGCTTGAAGAAATTTCTTGCATGATCGACTCCGCCAATAAATGCTTCGATGGCTACAATCGTAGTCATTTCAAGGCACCCGACCAAACGACCAATTTTCACGTCGATGTGAGGAAAATTAGCAAATGGACCTCCGCCAGCTGCCTGCGCTGAACGCGATTCGCGCGTTCGAAGCCGCCGCCCGTCACGAGAATTTCTCGCGCGCCGCTGACGAGCTGTACGTCACGCACGGCGCGGTAAGCCACCAGGTGCGCGCGCTCGAGGAGGAACTCGGTGTGCAGCTGTTCACCCGCAACGGCAAGCGGCTGTGCCTGACCGACGCCGGCATGCGCTACGCGCAGCAGATCCGCACCGCGCTGATGGTGATCGCCGACGCGACGCGCGACGTGCGCGCGAGCGACCGCGACCGGCGGCTCGTGGTGTCGATGCTGTCATCGTTCGCCGCGCGCTTCATCACGCCGCGCATCGGGACGTTCATCGAGCGGCATCCGGAAATCGACGTCGAGCTGCAGTCGACCAACTCGCTCACCGATTTCTCGCGCGACGACGTCGATCTCGCGATCCGCTTCGGCCACGGCAGCTACCCGGGGCTGCACGTCGAGCCGCTGTTCGACGAGGTGTTCTTTCCGGCGTGCTCGCCGACGCTGAACGGCGGCAAGCTGCCGCAGACGCCCGCCGATCTCGCGCGCTACAACCTGCTGCGTTCGGACGACGAGCTGTGGCGGCCGTGGTTCGACGCGGCCGGGCTCGATACGCTGACCGAGCCGAAACGGGGGATTCTGTATCAGGATTCGTCGAACCTGCTGCTGGCCGCGATCGACGGCCAGGGCATCGCGCTCGTGCGGCGCTCGCTCGCGGTGCACGACCTGCTGGACGGGCGCCTCGTGCGCCTGTTCGACATCGACGGGCCGAGCCCGTGGCACTATTTTTTCGTGTGTCCGCCGCCGCTCCTGAACACGCCGCGCGTGCAGGCGTTCAGGACCTGGCTGCTTCAGGAAGTCGCCGAATACAGGCGGCTGTGCGACGAACTGGACGCGCGGCGCGCGGCGGGGAAGACCCCCGCCGAGTGCGCGCAGGAAGGCGGATGGAGGGCGCTCAGAGTACGACCTTGACCATCGGATGGCCGGTCAGCGCGCGGTAGATGTTGTCGAGCTGCTCCTGGCTCGTCGCGCGCACGGTGATCGTGAGCCCCGTGTAATTGCCGCCGCTCGACGCACGCTCCTCGATCTTCTCGACGTCGATCTCGTTGTCGTGAACCGCCACGACCTTGAAGATCGTGTCCTTGAACTCGGGGTGCGCCTTGCCCATGATCTTGATCGGGAAATCGCACGGAAACTCCAGCAGCGACTCCTTCCGGGTATCGATCGCGCCGGTCACCTCGATGGTTTTGGTCGGTTCGCTCATCATTTTCTCCGGGTTAGGTCAAACTGTTCAAACTCGCGCGCCTTCGCGCGCTGGTACGCGTCGTACAACGCCGCGAACACGGGGCCCGGCTTGCCGCCCTGTACGGGCAGACCGTCGAGCAACGTGACGGGCAGCACTTCCTTCGTGGCCGAGGTGATCATGATCTCGTCGGCCGCGCGCAACTCCACTTCGCTGATCTCGCGCGCGACGAACGGAATCCCGCACTCGTCGGCCAGTTCCTCGATCAGCCCGTAGCGGATCCCCTCGAGGATCTTGTTGCTGCGCGGCGGCGCGAGCAGCTCGCCGTTCTTCACGATCCACACGTTCGACGACGAGCCTTCGGTCAGGTTGCCGTCGCGCAACTGCAGCGTCTCGAACGCATCGTGCTCCGCCGCATGTTGCGCCATCAGCACGTTGCCGAGCAGCGAGATCGACTTGATGTCGCAATGCAGCCAGCGGCGATCCTCCGCCGTCACGCAGCGAATGCCGTTCGCGCGCTCCTGCTCCGGCGGCAGGCGCAGCGGGCTCGCCATCGCGAACACCGTCGGCACCGCGTCCGCCGGGAACGCATGGCCGCGCTTCGCGACGCCGCGCGTCACCTGCAGGTAGACGAGCGCGTCGCCCGCGCCGAGGCCTTCCGCATTCGCCGCGACGATGCGCTCGATCAGCGCGCGCCAGCCGGCCTCGTCGTGCGGATTGTCGATGCCGATCTTCTTCAGGCTGCGCGCGAGCCGCTCCAGATGCTGCCCGATCCGGAACGGCACGTGCGCGCCGTCGTGCGCATAGACGGGGACGACTTCATACACGCCGTCGCCGAAGATGAACCCGCGGTCGAGCACCGGGACGCGGGCTTCGGACAGCGGTACCAGTTCCTCCCGCGACGAGACGCTGAGGTAGACGATCGGTTCGAATTCGGCTTGGCTCATGGCTATGACAGATGGGGATGAAGTCGTGAAAACAAAGGCCCGTTGCGATGCGCTTACTTCTTCTTGCTGAACATCAGCAGGATCGAGTCCCAGATACGCCCGAAGATACCGGCTTCCGGCACCGCCTGCAGCGCGACGACCGGGAATTCCGACAGCGTCTTGCCGTCGGCGACGATCTTCACGGTGCCGACCTGCTGCCCTTCGGCGAGCGGCGCGATCAGCGGCGCATTGACGTCGACTTCCGTCTTGACCTTGTCGCCGAGGCCGCGCGGCACGGTCGCCCACTGGTCGCCCTTCACGCCGACCTGCACGGTGTTTGTCTTGCCCTTGTAGATGCGCGGCGTCGAGATCGCCTGGCCGCCCTTGAACAGGCGCACCGAATCGAACGCGCTGTAGCCGTAGTTCAGCATCTTCATGCTGTCCTGCGTGCGCTCGCCTTCCTTCTGCTCGCCCATCATCACCGACACCAGGCGACGCTGGCCGTCCACGCCCGGGATCGCCCGCTTCGCCGATGCGATCAGGCAGTAGCCGGCCGCCTGCGTATGGCCCGTCTTCAGGCCGTCGACCGTCGGGTCGAGCCACAGCAGACGGTTGCGGTTGCCCTGGCGGATGTTGTTGTACTTGAATTCCTTCTCCGAGAAGATGCTGTAGTACTGCGGAAAATCGCGGATCAGGTGGGCGGACAGCTTCGCGAGGTCGCCGGCCGTCGTGTAGTGGTTCGGGTCGGGCATGCCGTTCACGTCGGCGAAGTGCGTGCCCTTCATGCCGAGGCGCTGCACCTCGTCGTTCATCATCGTGACGAACTGCCCTTCGCTGCCGCCGACGAGTTCGGCCAGCGCGATCGCGGCATCGTTGCCCGACTGGATGATCATCCCGTACACGAGGTCGTGCACGGACACCGGCTTGTTCGCCTCGATGAACATGCGCGACTCGTCGCGGCCGACGCGGCGCACCGCTTCGCTCGGCGTGACGATCTGCTCCATCGAGATCTTCTTCTTGTCGAGCGCCTCGAACACGAGGTAGGCCGTCATCAGCTTGGTCAGCGATGCGGGCTCGACACGCTCGTCCGCATTGCCCGACGCGAGCACCGTGTTGCTGGTCGCATCGACGAGCACCCACGAGCGCGCGTTCACGCCCGGCGGCGGCACCGCGCCCGGCATGTAGGTCGCGGGCGCGCCGGTGAACTGCTCGGCGGCGGCCGGCGCGGCATGCGCGGCCTTGGCCTTGGCGGCCGGCTTCGCCTCGGCGACGACGATCGTCGACGCAAGCGCGACGGGCAGCATCACGCCGAGCGCGACGTTGCGCGCGGCGGTGCCGAAGGCGATGGAGGAAGCGAGGGACTTGAGGCCTTGGGGAGACAGACGCATGATCGATTCAGGCTGATGGCAGAAAGTGCGGTGCGAAACGCGCAGGGTTGAACGGCAAGGCGGCGGGCGTTTCGGGCACTCGCCCGACATCGTCGGACGACGCGAAACGCGCCGGTTGGACTCGTGCGGACGCGTTCGGTTCGCGGCCGTCGCGAGCGGGCGGACAGGCGGGCGAATCGAGCGCCGCATGGGCCCAGCCGGGCCGCGGGCGACGCGGAATGCGGCCATTATACGTGCCCGCGCAGGGCGTTTTCGCTAACCGGGCGCCCGACGGCCGCTCACCGGCGCCGGGCGCACGGTGACGGCGTGTCGCGCGGGGTCGCGCGCGACGGTGTGCGACAGGCGCGCGCGGGACGACAGAAAGCCGGAAGGTGCCGCGCGCCGTGGCGCGATATCGCGCGCAGGATCGTGCGACCGTCGCAGGCCGCCGCCCGGGTGCGCCCGGGTGCGTCAGGTGGCGCGGGCCGCGGGCGCCGGGGCCCGCCCGTGCCGGCATCGTGCCGGCGAGAGGCCCGCCGCGGCTAGCGCCACGCGTCGACGATGATGCGCTTCAGCACATGCAGCTTGCGATGCAGGAAATGCTCGGCGCCCGGGATCACGACGACCGGCAGCTCCTGCGGCCGCGCCCAGTCGTACACCGAGGCGATCGGCACGGTGTCGTCGGTTTCGCCGTGGATCACGAGCGTGTTCTCGGGCACGTCGGCAACCTGCCAGCGGCTCGCGGCCGTGCCGACGAACACCATCCGCTCGATCGTCTCGCCCGCGTCGCGCAGCCGCTTCGCGACGTGCGACAGCACGAAGGTGCCGAACGAGAAGCCGGCCAGCACGAGCGGCAGGTCGGCGTACGCGGGCTGCGCGCGCATGTGCGCGAGCACCGCGAGCAGGTCGTCGGCCTCGCCGGTGCCGTTGTCGTGCACGCCCTCGGTCGCGCCGACGCCGCGGAAGTTCGACCGGAACACGACGTAGTTCAGCTGCACCAGCGTACGCGCCAGCGTTTGCGCGACCTTGTTGTCCATCGTGCCGCCGAACAGCGGATGCGGATGCGCGACGAGCGCGATGCCGCGCGGCGCGGCGCCGCTTTCGCGCACGGCGTCGGGAAGATCGACCGCGATTTCGATCTGCCCCACCGGGCCGGCGATCAGCGACTTCTGCGTATGAACGTTCATTCGGCCGGCCCGCTCAGATCTTCAGGCGCTCGACGACCTGGCCGTCGCGCAGGTGCGACTCGACGATCTCGTCGATGTCGGCCTGGTCGACGTACGTGTACCACGTGCCCTCCGGGTACACGACCATCACGGGCCCTTCCTCGCAGCGGTCGAGGCAGCCGGCCTTGTTGATGCGAACCTTGCCTGGCCCTGCCAGGCCGAGCTCCTTCACGCGCTTTTTCGCGTATTCCTGCATGGTCTGCGCGTCGCATTGCGCGCAGCTCGGGCGTTCGGCGCCCGGTTCGCGCTGGTTCAGGCAGAAGAAGACGTGGTGCTGGTAGTAGGAATCCATGATGGTGGCGAGCGGCCCGGCGCGAGGCCGTGCGGAAAGAGGGGGCGATTGCCGTTGCACGCGGCAACGGATGGTGCGGAAGATTATAGCGACCGGCGCGCGCGGCTGCCCGCGATACGGCGGCAGCCGCACGGCCTGCCCGGCCCCGCGCCGCCGTGTCAGCGCCGCTGCGCGGCCGGCAGCCACGCATGCTCGACGCGCTGGCCGAGCCAGATCAGCGCCGCGTAGGGCCAGATCCACGCGAGCCAGCGCGCGAGGCTGTTGAAGTGTACGTAGCGGCCTTGCCGCCAGCCCGACAGCGTGAAATCGAAGAACGGATTGACGGGCAGCAGGTTCACGAGCGTCACGCCGGCCAGCAGCGCGAGGCCCGCGAGCGTCGCGCGCCATGTCGGCGGCACGCGCAGCGCGACGAGCGCGGCCGCGAAACCGAGCTCGATCCCGAGCCGCGCGCCGGGCGTCGCCCACACGACCACGAGGCCGGTGGCCGACTGCATGAACGTCGCGGCCGCCTTCAGCACGAGCGTCGCGGCGACGAGCGCGATCAGCAGCCGGACGCGCGGCGCGCCCGGCCGCATCGCGAGCGACGCGATCGTCAGCGCGGCGAACAGCATCAACCCGCCGAGCACGGCCTCCCATCCCGAGTCGGACAGCCAGCCGTCGACGCGCTCGGGCCATTCGCCCACGCGCCACGCGGCCGGCAGCCACGCGAGCAGCGCGTCCTGCATCGACGCGTCGGCACGCTCCCACAGCACGGCCGGCCAGTCGCCGATGCCGAACAGGAACGGCGACGGAAACAGGATCGCGAACGGCCACAGCCCGGCAAGCAGCAGCGGCGTCGCGCCGTCGGCCTCGAACCACGCGAAGCGCAGCCGGCGCAGCGCACCGCGGTCGAGCAGCGCACCGGTGGCCGGTGCGGCGAGCGCCGCGCCCAGCAGCGCGCCGAGCGCGTTGGCCGCGAGATCGAGATTCGACGCGACGCGCGTCGGCAGGTAGGTTTGCAGCGCTTCCATCGAGCCCGACAGCAGCACGCCGAGCCCGCCCGCGATCAGCGTCGCGGCCACGCCGCGCCAGCGCGGGTGCAGCGCGAGCACGCCGAGCGCGCCGAACGGCAGGTAGCCGAGCACGTTCGTGACCACGTCGAACGCGGTCACGTAGCGCTGCATCGGCGCGAACAGGTAGTCGAACGGCCCGATGCCGAGCGACGTCCAGCCTTCGAACGGATACAGCGACGCGTAGACGATCAGCGCCGTGTAAGCGGCAAAGGCCTGCCGCGCGAGCGGCGATGCGCGAGCCGCGCCGGTCTCGCTCATCGCGGCTGCGCGGCCCGCGTCACGGCGTCCCCGCGTACGCCTGCATGCCGGCCCACGCGGCGATCTGCGACACGAGCTCGTCGCTCGCCGCCGCGAGCGCGCGCGCGCCGCCCGCCGCGTCGGGCGTGCTCGACGGCGCACGGGCGACGAACGTGCGCTGGGCGAGCACCTTGCCGTCCAGCGTCAGCGTCGCCCGCGCGGCGACGGCGCCGTGGCTCTGCGACTGGCCGTCGAACACCTGCTCGAATTCGTTCAGGTCGACCTTGAGGGTCGGCGCGCGCACGCCGTCGGACCCTTCGAGCACCGTGCCGCGCGACGACAGCGCGCCGCGCAGCCGCTGCGTGAGCAGTTGCGCGGGCGGCGCGGTCCAGCGGCTGTCGCGATAGACGGCCACCTGCTGCACATCCGCATACGCGAGGCGGTACGCGAACTTGTCCGAGTCGAGCGCGTCGGGCGCGGCGACGTCGAGCACCTTCAGCGCGGGGCCCGGGCCGGCCGTCGCGACCGGCGCGGCCGGCCCGAGGTCGTAGCGGAGGTTCGACAACGCCGCGCCGTTGCCGGCGCAGCCGGCCGCCAGCGAGAGGGTCAGCGCGGCGAGCGCGGCAGCGGCCGGGCGCAGCGCGCGGTCAAGGATTCGTGGCATGGCGTGTTCCTGCATCAGATTTCCGGTTTCGATGAACGTCGCGGTCCGGCCGTTTCCGGCCGGACGATCGACGGGCGGCCGCCGCGCTTCACTTTCCGGCCGTCGCCCCCGGCCAGACGAAGCCCGGCTCGCCGGGGCCCGGCGCCGCGCCGGGCGAGCCGAACAACAGACTGCTCGGGTTGCGGCCGAGTTCGCCGGCCACGTCCTTCAATTGCCGCGACGCGTCGCCGACGCTGCCGGCCAGCGCGTTGAAACGCGGCAGCGTGTCGTACTGCACGCGCGCGTTGAGATCGTTCAGCGCGACGCCGATCTGCTGCGCCGCCGTGCCGGCCTTGTTCAGGTTCGACACGAGCGGCCCGTTCGGCTGCAGCAGCGTGTTCGCCGACGACATGGTGCGCGTCACCTCGTGCATCGCCCCCGGCAGCGCGGTGACCGTCGGGCCGAGCTGCTTCGACAGCGTCGTCACGCCGTCGGCCGCGTGCTGCAGGCTTTCGGCGGTCGCGAGCAACTGTTCGCGCATCTCGGGCGACATCAGCGCGTTCGCGCTTTTCGCGGCCAGTTCGAGCTGCCGCAGCAGCACGTCGCCGCGCTCCTGGATCTGGTCGAACAGGCTCGGGCGCATCGGGATCTGCGCGATCACCTTCGGCGACGACGGCAGCGGCGCCAGGTCGCGGCCGGTATCCTCGAGCTGCACGAACGCGATGCCCGTCACGCCCTGGAAGCCGAGGCTGCCGTAGGTCGACTGCGTGATCGGCGCGTCCTGGTCGACGAGGATCCGGATCCGGATCTGGCCCGGGTGCGAGCGATCGAAACCGATCGACTGCACCTTGCCGACGTCGAGACCGCGAAAGCGCACGGCCGCATCGGGGAACAGCCCCGTCACGTTGGTGCGCGCCAGCAGGTCGTACGGCACGCGCACGGTGCGGTCGACGTTGAACCAGAACACGGTGCCGGCGATCGCGAGCGTCAGCGCGATCGTGAACAGGCCGGCCCAGAACGCATGTGATTTGTTTTCCATTCGCGGATTCCTTCGTTCCTACAGCTCGACGCTCGACAGCGCCGGTTCGAGGGCCGCCTTCGGCAGCTTCGCGCGCCGCTCGGGCGGCAGCGCCTGCAACGCGCGGCGCCCGCGCAGCCCCAGGAAATATTCGTGGATGAACGGATGATCGACGTTCGCGGCCTCCTCGACCGGCGCGGCGACCAGCACCTTGCGGTCGGCCAGCACCGCGACGCGCGTCGACAGCGCGACCATCGTGTCGAGATCGTGCGTCACCATCACGACGGTCAGGCCGAGCGTGCGGTGGAGCGTCGCGATCAGCTCGACGAATTCGTCCGATGCCTGCGGGTCGAGCCCGGCCGTCGGCTCGTCGAGGAACAGCAGCTCGGGTTCGAGCGCGATCGCGCGCGCGATGCCGACCCGCTTCACCATCCCGCCCGACAGCGCCGCCGGCATCTTCGACGCGTGCTTGCACGGCAGCCCGACCATCTCCAGCTTCAGCATCACGATGTCGTGGAGCAGATCCGGCGGCACGCGGCCGAGCTCGCGCAGCGGCTGCGCGACGTTGTCGAACACCGTCATCGACGAGAACAGCGCGCCCTGCTGGAACAGCATGCCCGAGCGCGTGCGCATCATCCGCGCGCTCGCGTCGTCGATCGTCGCCGTATCCTCGCCGAACACCTTGATCGTGCCCGACGTCGGCCGCTCGAGACCGAGAATCTGCCGCACCAGCGTGGTCTTGCCGGAGCCCGAGCCGCCGACGATCGACACGATCTCGCCGCGCCGCACGTCGAAGTCGAGCTTCTGGTGAACGATGTTGCGCCCGTAGCGCTTGGTCAGGTTGCGCACCTCGATCACGAGCTCGCCGGGCTGCACCGCCGCCGCCGGCGGCGTGCCGGCAGCGGCGGCGCCGGTTGCCGCGACGCTGGCGGCCGTTTCGTTCGATGCGTTCATCCGAGCCCCACGTTCTGGAACAGGATCGCGAACACGGCGTCGGCGAGGATCACGACCGTGATCGACGTGACGACCGAGGTCGTCGTGCCTTCGCCGAGGCTCTGCGAGTTCGCCTTGATCCGGAAGCCGAAATGGCACGCCACCAGCGCGATCAGCATGCCGAACACGATGCCCTTGCCGACGCCGATGTACAGGTTCGCGATCGGCACGACGCCCGGCAGCGAGCGCACGAAATAGTTGACGTCGATCCCGAGCACGAACTTCGCGGCGAGCGCGCCGCCGGTCAACGCGATGATGTTGGTCCACATCACGAGCAGCGGCATCGCGACGCCGAGCGCGAGCACCCGCGGCAGGATCAGCCGCAGCCCGTGCGGGATGCCCATCACGCGCATCGCGTCGAGTTCCTCGGTCACGCGCATCACGCCGATCTGCGCGGTGATCGCCGAGCCCGAGCGGCCGGCGACGAGGATGGCCGACAGCACGGGGCCGAGCTCGCGGATCACCGACAGCCCGAGGATGTTCACGATGTAGCGGTTCGCGCCGAACATCTGCAACTGCTGCGCGGACAGGTAGCTGAGCACGATGCCGATCAGGAACGCGACGAGCGCCGTGATCGGCAGCGCCTGCGCGCCCGCGCTGTAGATGTTCGCCGAGGTTTCCTTCCACGGCATCGTCTGCGGCCGGCGCAGCACCGACAGCGCGTCGAGGATCACGAGGCCGAACATCGCGATGCCGCCCTGCAGGTGCTCGCCGAATCTGAAGATCGCCTGGCCGAGCCGCGTGACGGGATCGACGCGCACGACGCGCTCCGGTGCCTCGCGCTCGCTGTCGAGCCGCTCGATGCGCTCGAAGATCGTGCGCTGCGTGACGCTGAGCGCGACGCCGGCCGGCAGCTTGCGGCCCCACACGCGCCACAGCGCCTGGCCGCCGACGTGGTCGAGCCGCTCGATGCCGGACAGGTCCCACTCGCTTACGCGGCCGGACGCGATGCTCGCGACGCGACGCGCGACCGCGCCGCGATTGCGCGCGAGCGCGAGCGCGGTCCACTGGCCGTACAGGCGCACCGTCTGGCCCTGGCCGCCGGCGTCGACCGACAGGCCTGGAGGAGTCTCGAAGTCCAAGGGGCGGGTTGTTTGCAAAAAGGTGACAGCGGCCATTGTAGCGAACCGCCCGAAGGCGCGACGGGAGGATTTCGACGGGCGGCCGGCGGCGCCGGGCCCCGGGGCCGCGCCGATCCGGCCGGGAAGCCGCGCGCGCCCGGCGCGATCGGCATCGTCACCTTTCATTCTTCCGTCACGTTTCCTTTCGATACTCTCACGCGCCGCATATCAGGCCGTCGGCGCCCCGCGCCGCCATGCGTTGCATACCTCGCGTTTCATCCGATTCATAAAACAGAACACCGAACAGGACAACCGATGCGTCTCCCCTTGCCTTCCCGTCGCCGCGTGCCGGCCATCGCCGCGCTCGCCAGCCTCGCCTTCGTTCTCGCCGCCTGCGGCGGCGACGACGTCACCTCGCCGCCGGTCACGCCGCCGGCGGCCCAGGCGCCGGTCGGCACGACGGCCACGCTCGCGCTGCTCGAGACCACCGACCTGCACACCAACGTGCTGTCGTACGACTACTTCAAGCTCGCCGCCGACAATTCGCTCGGCTTCGAGCGCGTGTCGACGCTGATCGCGCAGGCGCGCGCGCAGTTCCCGAACACGCTGCTGCTCGACAACGGCGACACGATCCAGGGCACCGCGCTGTCGGACTACCAGGCGCTCGTGAAGCCGGTCGGCTGCGACCAGACGCTCGCGATCTACAAGGTGATGAACGCCGCGAAGTTTGACGGCGGCGGGATCGGCAACCATGAATTCAACTACGGGCTGCCGTACCTGTCGCAGGTGACCGGCAACACGTTCGAGGTCGACGGCCTGCCGGCTCCGGCCCAGCAGAAGAAATGCGCGGGCCCGAACTTCCCGCAGGTGCTCGCGAACGTGATCAGCGCGAAGACCAACGCGCCGCTGTTCACGCCGTACACGATCCTGACCCGCACCGTGACGGCGACCACGCCGGACGGCAAGACGGTCAGCGCGCCCGTGAAGATCGGCATCATCGGCTTCACGCCGCCCGCGATCATGAACTGGGACAAGCGCTGGCTCGACGGCAAGGTCTATACGACCGGCCTGAAGGAAGCCGCCGAGAAGTACATTCCGGAGATGCGCGCGAAGGGCGCCGACCTCGTCGTCGCGATCTCGCACGGCGGCCTCGACAATTCCGCGTACTCCCCGACGATGGAGAACGGCAGCTGGTGGCTGTCGAAGGTGCCGGGCATCGACGCGATGCTGATCGGCCACTCGCACCAGGTGTTCCCGGACGCGAACAGCACCGTGTCGCAGTTCAACCTGCCGGGCGTCGACAAGGTCAAGGGCACCGTCAACGGCGTGCCGACCGTGATGGCCAACTACTGGGGCAAGCACCTCGGCGTGATCAAGCTCGGCCTGAAATTCGACGGCAAGGCGTGGAGCGTCGACAAGTCGCAGACGACCGTCGAGGCGCGGCCGATCCAGAACGCCGACAAGAGCTACGTCGCGGCCGATCCGTCCGTGTCCGCCGCGATCGCCGCCGAGCACCAGGCGACGATCGACTACGTGAAGACGCCGATCGGCTCGACCGACTACCGGATGAACTCGTACTTCGCGGACGTCGGCGACCCGGGCGCGATCCAGATCGTCAACGAGGCGCAGGCCGACTACGTGAAGACCTACGTGCAGGCGAACCTGCCGCAGTACGCGTCGCTGCCGGTGCTGTCGGTCAGCGCGCCGTTCAAGAGCGGCTTCGGCGGCGGCAGCGACTACACCGACGTCGCGCCGGGCGCGCTCGCGATCAACAACGCGGCCGACCTGTACCTGTACCCGAACACCGTGTACGCGGTGAAGGTGAGCGGCGCGGACGTGAAGAACTGGCTCGAGACGGCCGCCAAGCGCTTCAACCGGATCGACCCGACCAAGGCGACCGTGCAGCCGCTCGTCAGCACCTTCCCCGGCTACAACTTCGACATGTTCACGTCGGCCGATCTCGCGTACGAGATCGACGTCACGCAAGCCGTCGGCAGCCGCATCAGGAACCTGACGTACAAGGGCGCGCCGATCGACCCGAACGCGCAGTTCATCGTCGCGACCAATAACTACCGCGCGAGCGGCGGCGGCAACTTCCCGGGCCTCGACGGCAGCAAGACGATCTTTGCTTCGCCCGATGCGAACCGCGACGTGCTGATCGCGTTCGTGAAGCAGCGCGGCAAGATCACGCGCACGGCCGACGGCGCGCAACGCAGCTGGCGCTTCACGAAGGTCGCGAGCTCGATCGCGCACGTGCAGTTCACGTCCGCGCCGAACCGGCTCGGCGACGCGGCGGCGGCCGGGCTGGCCGGCATCACGCAGGTCGCGGCCGACGACGGCTCGGGCAAGAACCTCGCGATCTACGAGATCGACCTCACCCGATGAGAGACGCGATGCAACCGATCAGGACGATGCGGCCGGCCGAAACCGGCCTCGCCGCCGCCGCGCGGCGCCTGCTGCGCGCGAAACTCCCGCCCGCCGCGCTGCTCGCGGCGGCGGCCGCGACCGTCGCGGCCGTCGTCGCGGCGGCCGGCCTGCGCGGCACCGGCCCCGCGCCGAGCGCCGCGCAGCTCGACGAGTGGCAGGCGATGGTCACGCAGGCCACCGAGCCGCACGCGCTCGCGCAGTTGCGCACGCTGGCGCGCCGCGGCTCGGGCGACGCGCAGGCGGCGCTCGGCATCGCGCTCGTCGACGCGCACGAAGCGGGGCTGCGCGACGAAGGGCGCGGCTGGCTGGAAACCGCCGCGCAGGCGGACGGCAAGGCCGGCGCGCCGGCCGCCCGGCGCGCGCAGCTCGCGCTCGGCAAGGCGCTGCTGCTCGGCAGCAGCGACCTGCCGAAGGACTACGCACGCGCCCGCGCGCTGCTCGGCGAAGCCGCCGCGCAGGGCGACCCGGCCGCCGCGTATTACCTCGGGCTGATCTACCGTAGCGGCTACGGCGTCGCCGCCGATCCGGTGCAGGCCGCGCACTGGTTCGACATCGCGTCGCGCGCGGACATCCCGGCCGCGGATTTCATGCTCGCGAACGCGTACCGCGACGGCAGCGGGGTGCCGCGCGACGACGCGCGTGCCCTGGCGCTGTATCGCCGGGCCGCCGAGCACGAGTTGCCGGAAGCCGTGCAGACGCTCGCGATGGCCTATCGCAACGGCGAGCTGGGGCTGCGGCCCGATGCGGACGAGTTCCACGCGCAGTGGATCGAGACCGCGCATGCGCTGAAGCATCCGGTCGTCGCGCCGTGATGGTCGCCCGGCACGCGCCACTGCCGGCGCGAACCGGCGGGACACCTGCGGCCTGACACGCATGGCCCGACGCCCCGCGCATCGACCGCCCCGGCGGAATCGATCGCGCGGCGTCGGCATTTCAGCGCGCGGGCCAGGCGCCGTGCCGTCATCCGGCCGGGGCGCAGCGGTCGCTCCGCTCGCGGCGGTGCCTTACTGTGCGGCCTCACAACACGGCCTGAGAAAACCGCATCCAGATCCGATAGCCTGTCCTCGCTTCGCGCCACCGTCAGTGCCATCGCCGTCGCCTCGTTCGCCGCCCCACCCGCCCATCTCGGCATCTACAACGCCGTGATCTGCAAGCCGCCGCGCACATCGGACCTGATTGACTCGATCTACAACATCGCGCGGGAAACCGATCCGAAGCCAGACGAGCCGATGCCGGGCGTCGCGGTCGCCCGCCTGCCGCAGCCGCTCCACCGCGACGTCTTCACATCGGCATCGGCGGCGGCGAAGTCGCCAGCCAGTTCGCGCAACGCTATAAGCTCCCTGCCGAGAAGGGCTACCTGCCGGGAGCCTCGTCCGCCGGCTATTTGCGCCAGTTGACCGCGCGCGGCCCGGAGCGGCACGCTGATTCTCGTGCCGGCCCACCTGGGCCCGGCGCTGGAGGATAAGACGCTGCTCGCGTGCGAAATGACGTCGGAGAAAGGGCATCAAGGCGCCGGAGCAGATGGAAAGGCACAGAGTCGACGCATACCGACACCTGCGTGCTCGTACTGACCGGTCCGAAAACCAATCAATGCACGGAGCGCACCAAGCATCATCGCTCGCGCCTCTATTTATCGAAAACAGAATTTATTTATATAAACTCCCAGATAAATTCTGTCGATTATTTAATCTCGCCCTTCTTCCCGAGTTGCCTCCCTCTGCTTCGCCTCCATACATATCCACGCCAACTGCCAATTGACGCAAATACAACCACAGACACAAACCAACCGGCAAAAAACAGGTTGGCGATCTGCGGGTGCGTATCGAACAGGCTGCCTCTCCCCCCAAGGATCAACACGCCGAACGAATATAACCCGCCCCAACAAAAAAGCGTGGCGATGATAGCGCCCGCAACTGCACCAACGGTGGGTTCCAATAATTTCATTTGACCGGGAAGAACAAGATTTTTCTCGACATACGAAAATCAGACCAAAACCCTGGAATCACTACATTCCAGCGAGTCCGAAGTCCAGTACCGAATCCCGTGAGTTTTTCACCGTTCCATAGATCGATGTGCCCACCGCTTGCATTCCCCTCTGCTTCTCCGTCGCGAGCCCAGTAACCGTCAAACATAATAATGCCGGTTCGCCCCTTGACTCTGTCCCTCCAGTCCTTTCCGGTCACGTTTTCCGGCTTCCCCAGACCCGCAAACGGTTGCAGCATCAACCATTCCCCGAGTTCGTTGGCGCGCGTGGCTGTCGCCTTTCCGTTCAGCAGGATTCGCCCGATGCTCGACTGACCACCGAGTGGCTTGACCAGCTTCGACGAAAAAGATTTCATTTCAATGCCAACGCGGTGAAAGGTAACGCTTATGCGAATGGCACATTGATTGGTATAGGCCGGATTGTCATAGGGATTGCCTGACGGGTAAGCATCCCAGAGTTCCTTGAACGTAACCGCCGTCAGTTGCACGCCCTTGACGGAATCCGGCGTCGCGTTCGTTCTTACGGTTGTCGGGCGGTTTGGCATGACGTCCAGTCCTTGTGCACAAGGGCGTCTTCGCCCCAATAGATCGTGTAGCTGTCAGCGGTCTCGGAATAGATACGTGGCAACAGGCCCTCGCCGTTCACGTGCCCTGCGAACGAGCGTCCGTTACTCGTTTCGATCAGATATGGGTAGTTCTGCGGTAACGTGGTGCCTATGACAGCGCGCACCTGTTCGTCGTGCCCCCCGGACATTTCAGCCGATACCGCTGTCGCCGCCCCGGTCTTCGCAACGAGTCCGGCCGGGATGCTTCCTGCCTCCGCCAGCGTCGCAACCTCTTGCGATTCGAAGGTCATCATCATGTTGCGTTCGGCATGGAAAGTCGGCTGCAGATTGCATCCACACACATTGACATCGCCGCTCAACGCCCACGGTTGACCGTTCGATCCTGTGCCTGGCCAGCGCGGACCTTTCGGCGAGATAAACCCTTCCTGCTTACAGGCCTCGCAGTAGGTCTTCATATAAAGGGTGGCGATATTCACGTTCCCCTGCGGGCCTGAACAGGTCACATCATCGAGCCCCTCGGTAATTACCGCGCTGCCACCCCGATCGCCTTTGGCGAGAAAGTAGCGAATCATTCTGCGTCACCTCGGCGAGTCACTGCCGAACGCTTCACTATCGTGAACATGCCGGCAGATACACGACCGTCACGTTCTCGACTGTCCGTCACGGTGTCGCCGTTATCCAATTCGCTACCAACGAAAGCCAGCGGTTCGAAACTGTCGACGTCCGTCAGCCCGAGGCCGCTGACGATTCGTGCAGTCGAGCCATCTGCATAGTGGACAAGATCGCCCATGATTCCGACCTTGCCGAGCCGCATGCCTACACTCCACGCGCCGGTTGCTTCGCGCAGCACGCCACCTCGCGCAGTCGTCGCTCCGCGTACCGCCAGCCGATAACGCCGCGGCGCCGGTGGCGGTACATAGCTGGAATCGAACAGTCCGTCGATGGTTTCGCCTGCGGGTACACGGATTCCCCACGAACGCTGAAGTGTTTCGACGATACGGTCGCCGTTGCTCAATCGGCTACCCACGAGCGCATAGGGCTTGTCGCGGTCGACCGCGTACTTGCCTGCGCCGTCCGTAATGACGGCCTCGCTGCCGTCTTCGTAGGTCACGATATCCCCGACACGGGCAACGACGAGCCCGATGACCGTCAATCCACTGCTGGCCCTGGTGATACGCCCTCCCCGTTCCGTGAGTGCGCCGATGGTGGCGAAAAGATGTGTCGGGACCTTCAGTTCGCTACTCATCGGTATCTCCTTTCTCGGCAGTCGAGTGACGATTTCGCCCTCAATTTGCGCAATTGAGAAAGAAAATTCCATCATACAAATTCGAATTCCTTATTATTCAAGCTAGTTTGAGTATGTTTATCCGGTAAATGAAGGACCAGCTCAAGCCCCAACCCGCTCGACTAGAATCCAGCGCTAAATTTTGCGCCTGATCGGACCCGACACTTGTGCAATCGGAACGAGGCGCGCTGCACGCCGTTCCGGGACACCCGGCGGCGTCGCTCCCGACTTTGCAGCACGCCCCGTTCGCAGCATGGCCCCGCCCCCTGTCGCTACAATAGGCGGCATGAACGCCCCCACTTCCCCCGACACGCCCGATTCCGGCGACGCGCACATCGCGCGCAACCGGCTCGAGGCGCACCTGGACGCCGCGCCGCGTGCGTGGCCGCTCGACATCGTCGCCGCCACCGGCTCGACCAATGCCGACGTCGCAACCCGGCTCAAGGCGCTGCCGCGCAGCGCGAACGCGCTACCCGCGCCGCTCGTGCGCGTCGCGTTCGAGCAGACGGCCGGGCGCGGCCGGCAGGGCCGCCCGTGGTTCGCGCAGCCCGGCAACGCGCTGCTGTGCTCGGTCGGCTGCATCGTGCCGCGCCCGGTCGACGCGCTTGGCGGCCTCAGCATCGCGATCGGCGTCGCGCTCGCCGAAGGGCTGGCCGCGCTGCCGCTCGACGCCCGCACGCGCGTCGCGCTCAAATGGCCGAACGACCTGCTGCTGACGGCCACCGACGACGGCACGCCGCACATCGTCGGCAAGCTCGCCGGGATCCTGATCGAAACCGCCTGGGCCACCGCCGACGCCACCGCCGTCGTGATCGGCTTCGGCGTCAACGTGCGCGGCGCGGAAGCCGTCGCCGCGCAGGTCGACGCGCTGCGCGCGCGCGAAGCGACGCTCGCGAGCGGGCTGCCGCCCGCCGCGCTGTCGATCGCGTGCCCGTCGGCCAACCTCACCGATACGCTCGCGGCTTCGCTGAACGCGCTCACGCCGGCGCTCGCGCAATTCGGCGCCGACGGGCTCGCGCCGTTCCTGCCGCGCTGGCACGCGTTGCACGCGTATGCGGGGCGCGAAGTCGTCCTGCTCGAACAGGGCGTCGAACGCGTGCGCGGTATCGCGACCGGCATCGACGCGACCGGCCAGTTGCTGCTCGACACGCCGGACGGCGTCCAGGCGATCGCGGCCGGCGACGTGTCGCTGCGCGAAGCGCGATGAGCGAGCCGCACCTGCTGATCGACGCCGGCAACAGCCGGATCAAGTGGGCGCTCGCGGATGCCCGGCGCACGCTCGTCGCGACCGGCGCATTCGGCCACGCGCGCGACGGCGGCGCCGATCCCGACTGGTCGGGCCTGCCGCGCCCGCTCGGCGCCTGGATCTCGAACGTCGCGGGCGCCGACGCGGCCGCCCGGCTCGATGCGCTGCTCGACGCGCGCTGGCCGGGCCTGCCCCGCACGACGATACGCGCGCGGGACGCGCAAGGCGGCGTGACGAACGGCTATACGACGCCCGAGCAGCTCGGCAGCGACCGCTGGGCGGGCCTGATCGGCGCGCGCGCGGCATTTCCCGGCGAACACCTGCTGATCGCGACGTTCGGCACCGCGACGACGCTCGAGGCGCTGCGCGCGGACGGCCGCTTCACGGGCGGGCTGATCGCGCCGGGATGGGCGTTGATGATGCGCGCGCTCGGCACGCATACCGCGCAGTTGCCGACGCTGACCACCGACATCGCGAGCGGGCTGCTCGCGGATCCGCAGGCCGAACCGTTCCAGGTCGATACGCCGCGCTCGCTGTCGGCCGGCTGCCTGTATGCGCAGGCCGGGCTGATCGAACGCGCGTGGCGCGATCTCGCCGCCGCGTGGCAGGCGCCGGTGCGGCTCGTGCTGGCCGGCGGCGCGGCGGACGACGTCGCGCGGGCGCTGACCGTCCCGCATACGCGGCACGACGCGCTGATCCTGTCGGGGCTGGCGCTGATCGCCGCGGAAGCGGCGCGGGATTGACCGGAGCCGGAACGCGCCGGCTGCGCGGTCGAGCCGGCCGTATCGGCAGACGGCCGTACACGGCTGCGTCGCGGCAGCGGTAACGAAACGCGCACCGTCGTCGCGATCCCCGCGTGGGGCCGACATGCAGCAACGGCGGCGCCTGCGTTGCCGAGCCGTTAAGCGCGGTCACGGAAACGGCGAACAGGCCGGCGCTCGCGCGGGCCCGGCCAAACGATGGAAGAATGAACGACTGAACGACTGAATGACGATGAGGAGTGTCGACGATGCTGCGCTGGCTGATCGCTGTTCTCTTTCTCGCCAACCTGCTCGCGTTCGCGGTAGCGTGCGGCGTGTTCGGGCCGCTGCCGGCGGCCGGCCCGCGTGAACCCGGCATGCTGTCGCGGCAGGTGCGACCCGAATCGCTGCGCGTGACGCCGCTGGCGCAGGCAAGCGACCAGCCCGTCATCGGCGGCCCGATCGCGCCGCCGGCCGTCGCGGCCGAGCCGCTCGCGGCGTCCGCGCCCTGACGGCGCCGGACCGCGCTCAGGACTGCTGGGTGCGCACCTTCTTCAGCAACGCCGTGGTCGAGCGGTCGTGCTCGAACGGAATCGCCAGCGCACGGCCGCCCCAGCCGCGTACCAGCGCCGATTCCGGCAACGCATCCATGTCGTAGTCGCCGCCCTTCACGAGAATGTCCGGCCGGACGGCCTCGATCAGCGACACCGGCGTCTTTTCCTCGAACTTCACGACCCAGTCGACGCTTTCCAGCGCCGCGAGCAGCGCCGCGCGATCGTCCTCGCGGTTGATCGGCCGGTCGTCGCCCTTGCCGAGCATGCGCACCGACGCGTCGCTGTTCACGCCGACGATCAGGCACGCGCCGAGCGCCTTCGCGTCGGCGAGATACGTGACGTGACCGCGGTGCAGGATGTCGAATACGCCGTTGGTGAACACGACGGGCGACGGCAGCGATGCGCGCAGCGCGACGAGGGCATCACGGGTGATCAGCTTGCGTTCGAAGGTGGCGGGCATGATGAGGGAGGACGAAATGGGCAACGGCGCGGCAGCGCCCGACGTCAGGGCACCGCACCAGATAAAAAGCCCGCCGGACCGGCCGGGCGGGCTTATTGCAACGGACTGCGCGGAACGGCGCACGCGGCGGCCGGCGCGACACGCACCGGCTGCGGCGCCTGCCGGCCTCAGGCCGGCTGCGCGGCCGACGACGGGCCGCTTTCGGCCTGCAGGCGGCCGGTGACTTCCTTGCGGTAGCGGTTCAGTTCCTGCGCGGTCGCGAACGTACGCTCGAACAGGATCGACAGGTTGTGCAGGATGCGCTCGACGACCTTCTTTTCCCACTCGCCGTCGAACCGGATCTGCTCGTCGAGCCAGCGCTCGAGCCATTCCGGATCGGGCAGGCGCGACTGCACGGTGTCGCGCGGGAACAGCGCCTGGTTCACGTGCAGGTTGGTCGGGTGCAGCGGCTTCTCGGTGCGGCGCGCCGACGCCATCAGCACGCCGATCTTCGCGAACGCCGCCCGCGCGACGTCGCCGCAGTTGTTCAGCGCCTTCTTCATGTAGCGCAGGTACGCGCCGCCGTGACGCGCCTCGTCGCGCGAGATCGTTTCGTAGATCTGCTTGATGACCGGCTCGGTGTGCCAGTCGGCCGCGCAACGGTACCAGTGGTTCAGGCGGATCTCACCGCAGAAGTGCAGCATCAGCGTCTCGAGCGGCGGCGCCGGATCGAACTCGAAGCGCACCGCGTGCAGTTCCTCTTCGGTCGGCACCATCTCCGGCTTGAAGCGGCGCAGGTATTCCATCAGTACCAGCGAGTGCTTCTGCTCCTCGAAGAACCACACGCTCATGAACGCGGAAAAATCGCTGTCGTGCTGGTTGTCGCGCAGGAACATTTCCGTCGCGGGCAGCGCCGACCATTCGGTGATCGCGTTCATCTTGATCGTCTTTGCCTGCTCGTCGGTGAGCAGCGAAGCGTCGAACTTGTCCCACGGAATGTCCTTCTCCATGTCCCAGCGGACAGCTTCGAGCGACCTGTAAAGTTCCGGATAAAGCATGGTGTTCATGATGGTCCCACCCCTGTTCTGCGCAATGCGACTTCTCTAAACGTGACTGTTGCCGCGTAGGCGCGCCGGGCGCGCTTTTTTGCAGCCAAGACTGTAATTTTACGCGTGAAACCGACCGGCCGGACGCGCATTGCTTGTCCGGCAGCCGGGCGGCCGCGCCGCCGTTGCGGCAAGCCGCAGCCGCGCTCCGCCCGAACGGAACCGACCGCGCTTGCCTGTGTGGGGGCCGGCGCTGGCCGGCTCGTTGACGAGCCCGTCCCCTGCCCCAGGCGGGTTCCCCGAAGGGTCCCGTGCGGATGCCGGATCGGCGGGCTGTTCGATATGGTATATACGGCGGCGGCCATGATAGCACGCGTGCAAGACGGTTCTGCGACACCCGCCCGGTCATGCCCCGCCAGCCCCGGTGCGGCGATCGGTCGCGGCAGACCGTCGCGAAAACGCAACCTCGCGCCATGCGCGCGCGTCAGACCCGTATTTCGCCGGCCGCGAGACCGTCCTCCGGCGGCATGCCGGCGGCCGGCACGCCGCCGCCGTCCGCCCGCGCGATCCAGCCGGCGAGCGTATCGCGCTGCGCGCGCCCGTCGCGATAGCCGAGCTCGATCAGCTCGCGCGTAAACGCCTCCTCGAACAGCAGATAGCTCGCGAACGACGCGCCGGCCGGCTGGCTGCCGCCGATCGCGCCGAGCAGCCCGCGCATCGTCGCCGGCATCTGCTTCAGATGCTTCGCGGCGATCAGCTCGATGCGCTCGGACGGCGCGATCGCGAGCACGTCGACGTGCCGCCAGCCGCTGTCCACCTCGACCTGGTGCGGCAGGTGCTCGATCATCCGGTTGATGTGCTCGATGCGTTCGATGTCCGAGCCGATCGAGTCGAGGAACACGCTCGCGAGCACCTGCTGGCCGATCTGCGCGAGCGTCGGGTAGCCGCGCACCCGGCCCGCGCCGTTCGCGGCCGGAATCTCGGGCCGCGGATCGGCCGCGCCGACGACGACGATCCGGTCCGCGCCGAAGTGGATCGCCGGCGACAGCGGCGCGATCTGCCGGATCGAGCCGTCGCCGAAGTACTCGATCTGCCCGTCGAGCACGAGCGGCACGGCCGGGAACACGAACGGAATCGCCGACGACGCGAGCAGGTGCGACGCCGACAGGTCGACGAGCCGCGCGGTGCGCTGCGCGCGGCGCCACGTCTGGATCGGCTCGGCCGCCTGGTAGAACGTGAGATGCCGCCCGCTCGAATAGCTGAGGGCGGTGATCGAGAGCGCGTGCAGCAGGCGCGCCTCGAGCATCTGCTCGATCCGGTGGAAACTCAGCTCGCGCTGCAGCAGGTGCGCCAGCGGCGTGTTGTCGAGCAGGCCGCGCGGCGAGCGGCGGGCCGCCCAGCCGAAGGTCATCGTCGCGAGCCAGCGCGCGCCGGCGGCCGCGATGCCGAGCCAGTCGGTGCGGTACACGTAGTCGGCGCGCAGCGGCTCCCAGAACTCGAGCAGACGCCGCACGCCGTGGGAAAAATCGTCCGCGTGGCTCGCGATCGACGTCGCGTTGATCGCACCTGCCGACGAGCCGCACACCACCGCGAACGGCAGCGTGTGGCGGTGCGGGTCGGCCTCGCGCGCGATCTCGGCCAGCGCCTTCAGCACGCCGACCTGGTAGGCGGCGCGCGCGCCGCCTCCCATCAGAACGAGCGCGAGCCGCATGGTCGACCTGCTAGCTGCGCCGCGTCACGTCGAGCGCTTCGGCGGACGGGTCTCGGGCGACGATGCGGCCGCCGCGCGCGCCGCGGCCGAACCGGCCGGCTTCGCGCGCTTCGCGGCGGGCTTGCGCGGCGCGGCCGCGGCCGGTGCCGGCTTGGCGGCCTGCTGCGGCGCGGCGGCCGCGTCAGGCGGCGCGTCGCCCGGCGCCGCGGGCGCGACGCCCGGCTGCGCCATCGCAAGGCTCGCGAGCTGGTTGAACTGCGACTGCAGCAGGTTCCACCAGCCGGCCGGGTCGAAGGCCTGCTGCGCGGCGTCGCCCGCCGGTGCGCCCTCCGCGGCGTCCTGCGCCGCCGGCGCATCGCCCGGCGCCGCTTTCGCCGCCTGCGCGGCCGCAACGGCTGCCTCCTCGGCCGCCGACATCGAGCTTTGCGCGAACGCGCCGAACGCGCGCAGCGTCGCGAGCGTCGCGCGCTGCACCTCGAGCGCCTGGATCGCGGACTGCAGCATCCCGAGATTGAGCTTCAGCCACTGCTCGACCGCGCGCAGATCGGTGATCCGCTTGTCGAGCTCCTCGACGCTCGTGAGCGGCGCCATCATGTCGGACATGCTCGACAGCGACGGCGGCAGCCCTTGCGTGGCGCCCGGAAACGGCGTCATCCCGCCGAACGGCGACATCCGGATCATGTCCCACATCCGGTCCATCATGTCGGCGGGCTTGAAGCCGGAAAAACCGGCGAAGGGGTTGGCGCCAGAGGCATCGGTCGTCATACGGGCATCCTGGTTGACTGGAAGGGAGCGAGGCCGCCACGGTGCGTCGCGAAAGCCGCGCGTGGTTCGATCATAGCGCTCGTCAGAACGGCGCGTCGCCGGGGAAGTCGGGCGGCCGCCGCTCGCGCAGCGAGCGGATGCCTTCCTGCACGTCGGGCCCCGCAAAACCCATGAATTCGAGCGCGAGCGACGCATCGAAGGTCGGCCCCGCCGTACGCAGCCAGTTGTTCAGCGCGTACTTGGTCCAGCGGATCGCCGACTGCGAGCCGTGCGCGAGCCGCTCGGCCACTTCATAGGCCCGGGGCAGCAGGTCGGCCGGCTCGACCGCGAGCGACACCAGGCCGATCCGCTCCGCCTCCTCGCCGCTCACCGGCTCGCACAGCAGCAGGTAGTACTTCGCCTTCGCCATCCCGCACAGCAGCGGCCATACGATCGCCGCGTGGTCTCCCGCCGCGACGCCGAGCCGCGTGTGGCCGTCGATGATGCGCGCATCCTTCGCGGCGATCGAGACGTCGGCGAGCAGCCCGGCGACGAGCCCCGCGCCGACGGCCGGACCATGCATCGCCGACACGATCGGCTTGCTGCAGTTGATGACGTTGTAGACGAGGTCGCGCGCCTCGCGCCACACGCGGGCGCGCACGTCGAAGTCGCTCGCCATGTCCTCGACGAGCGCGAGATCGCCGCCCGCCGAGAAACCCTTGCCTTCGCCGCGGATCACCGCGACGCGCGTGTCGGGATCGCGATCGACGTCGCGCCAGATCTCGGCGAGCTCGCGATGCATGCGCGCGTCCGCGGTCGCGAGGCCGCTGCGGTTCGCGCCCGCGCCGCTCATCACGATGTCGAGCACGCCGTGGTCGCGGCGCGTCACCTTCAGTGCTTCGTAACCGCCGTATGCGGCGAGATCGGCCATGTGCCGCTCCTTGCTCGAGGCTGTTGAATCGAGTGTAACCAAGCCCGCGCGGTCAAACATCAGGCGAAACCCGGCGCGCGGGCCGCAGCCGGGTGTTCACGGGCGCGCGGCGCCCCGCGCGGCTCACGCCGCGCCGTCGGGCGGCGCGACCGATTGCTCGATCGCACCGAAGATCGACTTGCCGGCCGCGTCGAACATCTCGATGCGCACGGTATCGCCGTAGCGCATGAATTCGGTCTGCGGCGCGCCTTGCTCGATCGTCTCGAGGCAGCGCTTCTCGGCGATGCAGCAGTAGCCGCGCTTCGCGTCCTTGTTCGACACCGTGCCCGAGCCGACGATCGAGCCGGCGCGCAGGTTGCGGGTCTTCGCCGCGTGCGCGACCAGCTGGCCGAAGTGGAACACCATGTCGGTGCCCGCATCGGGCTGGCCGACCTTCCGGCCGTTCCAGTGGACGATCATCGGACGGTGCACGCGGCCTTCGCGCCATTCTTCGCCGAGCTCGTCGGGCGTCACGGCGACCGGCGCGAACGCGGTGGCCGGCTTGCTCTGGAAGAAGCCGAAACCCTTGGCGAGCTCGGCCGGAATCAGGTTGCGCAGCGACACGTCGTTCACGAGCGTGACGAGCCGCACGGCCTTCAGCGCGTCGTCGGGCGTGGCGCCCATCCGCACGTCGCCGGTGATCACCGCGACTTCCGCCTCGAAATCGATGCCCCAGTCTTCGGACGCGCACACGACGTCGTCGCGCGGCCCGAGGAAATCGTCGCTGCCGCCCTGATACATCAGCGGATCGGTCCAGAACTCGGGCGGCATCTCGGCGCCGCGCGCGCGCCGCACGAGTTCGACGTGGTTCACGTAGGCGGAGCCGTCGGCCCACTGGAACGCGCGCGGCAGCGGCGCCATGCAGTTGGCCGGATCGAACGCGAACGCGTTGCGCGCGCGGCCTTGGTTCAGCGCGTCGTACAGGTCGCGCAGCTGCGGCGCGTAGAACGCCCAGTCGTCGAGGACGCGCTGCAGCGTCGGCGCGATCGCGTCGGCGATCGCCGCGGTGTGCAGGTCGCGCGACACGACGATCAGCTGGCCGTCGCGCGTGCCGTCCTTCAGCGAAGCAAGTTTCATAGGGGGAATCTGCCGTTGTAGTGACGATGGAGGGAATCTATTTTACGATGGTGAATCCCTGCGGCGCGCCGCGATCGCGCACGCCGTTTTCGCCCCGATTCCTGCCGCCTTCGCGCGCCTCGTTGCCCATGCCCGCCAGCCCGCTCCCCGACGACGATCTCGTCGATTCCGACACCGACACCGACGACGCCGTCTCCGGCGAGCACGGCGAGAAGGTCCGCTCCGGCATCCAGTCGATCGAGGTCGGCTTCCGGCTGCTCGACGTGCTGACGAGCGAGCCGCGCGCGATGATGCTGCGCGACCTCGCGCAGCGCGCGGGCATGAGCCCCGCGAAGGCGCACCGCTATCTGGTCAGCTTCTCGCGTCTCGGCGTGGTGTCGCAGGATCCGGTGTCCGGCCGCTACGAGCTCGGCGGCTTCGCGCTGCAGATGGGGCTCGCGCGGCTCGCGCGCGTCGACGGCGTGAAGCTCGCGCGGATCGCGCTGACCGAATTCCGCGACCGCCTCGACCAGACGGTCGGCATCGCGGTATGGGGCAACCAGGGGCCGACGATCGTGCACTGGATGGAATCGAGCCATCCGGCGAAGGCGTCGCTGAAGCTCGGCGACGTGATGCCGCTGCTCGGTTCCGCGACGGGGCTGCTGTTCGCCGCGTACCTGCCGCGCAGCAAGACCGCCGCGATGCTCGAGCGCGAGCTCGCCGATACGCGCCGTTCGCCGCATCACGGCGGCCCGCGCACGCTCGCCGAGATCGAAGCGGTGCTGGCCGACGTGCGCGGGCACGAGGCCGCGCGGGTCGAGGGGATGCTGCTGCCGACGATCCACGCGTTCTGCATGCCCGTGTTCGATGCGGTCGGCGAACTCGCGCTCGCGATCGTCGCGCTCGGCCAGGAAGGCTCGTTCGACATTGCCTGGGGCGGCGAGATCGATACCGCGCTGCGCGCATGCGCGCAGAAACTGTCCTACGAACTCGGCTATAGTCCCGACGCACGCGACGCCTGACGCACGCAAGCCCCCGCGACACCCGCGCCGCGAACCTGCGGCGCATCCGGCGGTCCGATAGCCGTGGCGCATGTGACGCGCCCGCCCTGACTCCGCCCCGATACCCATGCAGCCTGCCGACCTCCGCCCGCATCACGCCCCGCCCCGCCGCTGGCTGCGGGTGAGCGTCGCGCTCGTCGTCGTGCTGGCGCTGCATACGCTCGCCGGGTTCTGGCTGATGCGCAACCGCGACGCGTTCACGCCGCCCGCGCCCGCCGCGATCCCCGTGCAGATCGAGCTGCTCAAGCCGCAACCGATCGAGCGCCAGCCGGCGCCGCCCGCCCCGCGCCCGGTCGAGCAGCCGGCCGCGCCCGCTCCGGCCGCGCCGAAGGCCGCCGCGCCGCAACCCGCGCCGGCGCCGGAGCCGGTGCTCACGTCGACGCAAACGGCCGAACACGGCGAACCGCCGGCCGCCGCGCCCGCCTCCACGGCGAGCGGCGTACCGGGCGCCCCGGGCGCACACGCCGCGCCGGCGGCCGGCGCAAGCGGCGCCGCGACGCCCGGCCCCGCGACGGCGGGCGTGAAGTTCGACGCGCCGCCATCCGGCGACCTGCAGTACGACACGTTCTACAACGGGATGCAGAACATGATCGGCACGATCCACTGGCGCACCGACAAGCATACCTACGACCTGTCGGTGTCGATGCCCGTGCCGTTCGTCGGCCCGTACACCTATCGCAGCGAGGGCCGTATCGACGCGTTCGGCATCGCGCCCGACCGTTACGTCGAGAAGCGCGGCAAGCGGCCGGAAGACATCGCGATCTTCAACCGCGAGATCCGGCAGGTCGTGTTTACGCGCACGCCGAACAACGCGCCGCTGCCCGACGCCGTGCAGGACCGCTTCAGCATGCTGATGCAGTTGTCGGGGCTCGTGCGCGGCAATCCGGCCGCGTACAAGCCGGGCGTCACGCAGCAGTTCTTCGTGATCGACAACAACAGCGGCGAGACCTGGCCGATTACCGTGATCGGCGACGAGCAGGTGCAGACGCTCGCCGGCAACATCGGCGCGCGACACTTCATGCGGCTGCCGCGCCGCGACGGCGACACGCGCCGCATCGACATGTGGCTCGCGCCGTCGCTCGGCTGGCTGCCCGCGCGGCTCGTGCAGACCGAGCCGAACGGCGCGCAGATCGAGCTGCTGTGGCATGGCCGGCTCGCGGCGCCGGACGCGCCGTCCGGCGCGCAACCGGCAGGTGCCGCCACGCAGGCGCCTGCCGCACCGGTCGCACCGGCCGGGGACCAGGCACAACCCGCGCCGCCGGCCGGCGCGCAACCGCCGACACAACCGGACGCACAACCGGCCGCACCGTCGACGTCATCGCCTGTCACACAGTGAACGCGCGAGCGGTCGCGCACGACCCGGCAATTTCGACCGATTACAGATTTTCGAAAAATGGCCGATGACACTCTTTAACAACTATTTCAGTCCACCGGCGGACAATGGGAAACGTTTCATAGACATCGGCTTCTAACCGATACACCCCACGCAAACGGGACCGGGGTGTGCAGCGCAAGCCCCTTGAAACCGGCAAGGCTCGCCCCACCTAGGGAACAACAAGGCCAGATGCCACTGCGAAGAGGAGTGCCGCCATGCAAATGATCTACAACAGCCCCAACTACTGCGTCGTCGAATTCGCGCCGCAGGCCGGCCATCACCTGATGAATGCCGGCGGATACGAGATCGTCGACAAGAACGCGCAGCGCGAGATCTTCATCGACGGCGAACTTGCCGAGCGATTCCGCGCACACGTGAAGCAGCTGATCGAGGATGAACCGTCGCTCGACGAAGTCGACGAATTCCTCGGACAATTCGACAGCCTGATGATGATGCCCGTCGTGCTGCACTGACGACCGCGGCCCGGCGCATCGCGCGGCCGGGCCATTCGCCGCGCACGACGCGGCGCCGCGAGCACTCCGATCATGCCCCCGCCCGGTTCGCCGCGCGGGGGTTTTCATTTGGCGGGCCGGCCCGCGCCGCGCCCGGCGACGCCCGGTCGCACCGGCTACAATGACGGCTTTCCCGTCTTCGCCGGTCTTCCCCCATGTCTGCGACTCCTCTCGCCGCCTCCGTCCCGCTCGACGCGCCGTACACGCGCGGCGCCGCACTGCCTGCGCTGCTGAAGTCGCGCATCCTGATCCTCGACGGCGCGATGGGCACGATGATCCAGCGCTACAAGCTCGACGAAGCCGCGTATCGCGGCGAGCGCTTCAAGGATTTCCCGCGCGACATCAAGGGCAACAACGAGCTGCTGTCGATCACGCAGCCGCAGATCATCCGCGAGATCCACGACCAGTACTTCGCGGCCGGCGCCGACATCGTCGAGACCAACACGTTCGGCGCGACGACCGTCGCGCAATCCGACTACGAGATGGAAGACCTCGTCGTCGAGATGAACATCGAATCGGCGAAGCTCGCGCGCGAGGCGGCCGGGAAATACGCGACGCCCGACAGGCCGCGCTTCGTCGCCGGCGCGATCGGGCCGACGCCGAAGACGGCCAGCATCTCGCCGGACGTCAACGACCCGGGCGCGCGCAACGTTACGTTCGACGAGCTGCGCACGTCGTACTACCAGCAGGCGAAAGCGCTGCTCGACGGCGGCGTCGACCTGTTCCTCGTCGAAACGATCTTCGACACGCTGAACGCGAAGGCCGCCCTCTTCGCGCTCGACGAGCTGTTCGAGGACACCGGCGAGCGCCTGCCGATCATGATTTCCGGCACCGTCACCGACGCATCGGGCCGGATCCTGTCGGGCCAGACCGTCGAGGCATTCTGGAATTCGCTGCGCCACGCGAAGCCGCTCACGTTCGGCCTGAACTGCGCGCTCGGCGCGGCGCTGATGCGCCCGTACATCGCCGAGCTCGCGAAGCTGTGCGACACCTACGTGTCGTGCTACCCGAACGCGGGCCTGCCGAACCCGATGGCCGAGACCGGCTTCGACGAAACGCCCGACGTCACGTCGGGCCTGCTGAAGGAATTCGCGCAAGCCGGGCTCGTGAACCTCGCGGGCGGCTGCTGCGGCACGACGCCCGAGCACATCGCCGAGATCGCGAAGGCGCTCGCCGGCGTGAAGCCGCGCCGCTGGCCGAGCCAGTACGGCGACAACGCCTGACCCGACCGCCCCACGCTCCCCATCACCAGACTTCGCACCGCCATGACCGATCACACGATGCGCCTTGCCGGCCTCGAGCCGTTCAACGTTACGTCCGGAACGCTCTTCATCAACGTCGGCGAACGCACCAACGTCACCGGCTCGAAGGCGTTCGCGCGGATGATCCTCAACGGCCAGTTCGACGAGGCGCTCGCCGTCGCGCGCCAGCAGGTCGAGAACGGCGCGCAGGTGATCGACATCAACATGGACGAGGCGATGCTCGATTCGCAGGCGGCGATGGTGCGCTTCCTGAACCTGATCGCGTCGGAACCGGACATCGCGCGCGTGCCGATCATGATCGACTCGTCGAAGTGGGACGTGATCGAGGCCGGCCTGAAGTGCGTGCAGGGCAAGGCGATCGTGAACTCGATCTCGCTGAAGGAAGGCGAGGAGGCGTTCCGCCACCACGCGCACCTGATCCGCCGCTACGGCGCGGCGGCCGTCGTGATGGCGTTCGACGAAACCGGCCAGGCCGACACGTACGCGCGCAAGACCGAGATCTGCAAGCGCTCGTACGACTTCCTCGTGAACCAGGTCGGCTTCCCGCCGGAAGACATCATCTTCGACCCGAACATCTTCGCGGTCGCGACCGGCATCGAGGAGCACAACAACTACGCGGTCGACTTCATCGAGGCGACCCGCTGGATCAAGCAGAACCTGCCATACGCGAAGGTGAGCGGCGGCGTGTCGAACGTGTCGTTCTCGTTCCGCGGCAACGACCCGGTGCGCGAGGCGATCCACACCGTGTTCCTGTACCACGCGATCCAGGCGGGGATGGACATGGGCATCGTCAACGCGGGCCAGCTCGGCGTGTACGCCGATCTCGACGCGGAGCTGCGCGAGCGCGTCGAGGACGTGATCCTGAACCGCCGCGCCGATTCGACCGACCGCCTGCTCGAGATCGCCGACAAGTTCAAGGCGGGCGGCGCGAAGAAGGAAGAAAACCTCGAGTGGCGCAACCAGCCGGTCGAGAAGCGGCTTTCGCACGCGCTCGTGCACGGCATCACGACCTTCATCGTCGAGGATACCGAGGAAGTGCGCGCGAAGATCGACGCGGCCGGCGGCCGCCCGATCAACGTGATCGAAGGCCCGCTGATGGACGGGATGAACATCGTCGGCGACCTGTTCGGCCAGGGCAAGATGTTCCTGCCGCAGGTCGTGAAATCGGCGCGCGTGATGAAGCAGGCCGTCGCCCACCTGATCCCGTTCATCGAGGAAGAAAAGCGCCTGCTCGCGGAAGCGGGCGGCGACGTGCGCGCGAAGGGCAAGATCGTCATCGCGACCGTGAAGGGCGACGTGCACGACATCGGCAAGAACATCGTGTCGGTCGTGCTCCAGTGCAACAACTTCGAAGTCGTCAACATGGGCGTGATGGTCCCGTGCAACGAGATCCTCGCGAAGGCGAAGGTCGAGGGCGCGGACATCATCGGGCTGTCGGGCCTGATCACGCCGAGCCTCGAGGAAATGGCGTACGTCGCGTCGGAAATGCAGCGCGACGACTACTTCCGCGTGAAGAAGATCCCGCTGCTGATCGGCGGCGCGACGACGTCGCGCGTGCACACGGCCGTGAAGATCGCGCCGCACTACGAAGGCCCGGTGGTCTACGTGCCGGATGCGTCGCGCTCGGTGTCGGTCGCGTCGAGCCTGCTGTCGGACGAAGGCGCGGCGAAGTATCTCGACGAGCTGAAGTCCGACTACGAACGCATCCGCGACCAGCACGCGAACCGCAAGGCGCAGCCGATGGTCACGCTCGCCGAGGCGCGCGCGAACCGGACGAAGATCGACTGGGCCGGCTACACGCCGGTGAAGCCGAAGTTCATCGGCCGCCGCGTGTTCAGGAACTACGACCTGAGCGAGCTCGCGCACTACATCGACTGGGGCCCGTTCTTCCAGACCTGGGATCTCGCGGGCCCGTACCCGGCGATCCTGAACGACGAAATCGTCGGCGAATCGGCGCGCCGCGTGTTCTCCGACGCGAAGTCGATGCTGTCGCGACTGATCCAGGGCCGCTGGCTGACCGCGAGCGGCGTGCTCTCGCTGCTGCCGGCGAACACCGTCAACGACGACGACATCGAAATCTACAGCGACGAATCGCGTTCGGAAGTGCTGCTCACGTGGCGCAACCTGCGCCAGCAGAGCGTGCGTCCGGTGGTCGACGGCGTGATGCGGCCGAACCGCTCGCTCGCCGACTTCATCGCGCCGAAGGCGTCGGGCGTCGCCGACTACATCGGGATGTTCGCGGTGACCGCCGGCCTCGGCGTCGACGCGAAGGAAAAGCAGTTCGAAGCCGACCACGACGACTACAGCGCGATCATGCTGAAGGCGCTCGCCGACCGCTTCGCGGAAGCGTTCGCGGAAGCGATGCATGCGCGCGTGCGCCGCGAACTGTGGGGCTACGCGAGCGGCGAGGCGCTCGACAACGACGCGCTGATCGCCGAGAAATACACGGGCATCCGCCCGGCGCCCGGCTACCCGGCCTGCCCCGACCACCTCGTGAAACGCGACATGTTCGACGTGCTGCGCGCGGACGAGATCGGCATGAGCGTGACCGACTCGCTGGCGATGCTGCCGGCCGCGAGCGTATCGGGCTTCTACCTCGCGCATCCGGACAGCACGTACTTCTCGGTCGGAAAAATCGGGCAGGATCAGCTGGAGGACTACGCGCAACGCATGGCGCTGTCGCTCGACGACGCACGCCGCGCACTCGCGCCGCAGCTGTAACCGGAAGGGGGCGCGGCGCCCGCCGCGTCACGCCGTCACGCGCGCCGGCCGCGGAGCGCGTTGCAAGGCGCGCCGCCGGTCGATCCGGATACCGGACCGATGCGCGGCGATCGAGGCCGCGAAAGCGTGCGCTTTCAGGCAAGGAGGCCCGGAAGATTGCGCTGCGCAGGTCGCCGCGCGCCAGCCCGGGCGGCCGCAAGATTCGGGTGCGGAACGCCTGATTTCATCAGACAAAATAAAAAGCCCGCTCGACGCGGGCTTTTTACTGACGAATGCTCGTCCTGCCGGGCAATGACGCTCAGAAGCCCCAGTGCACGTCGGCTTCGCCGGCTTTCGCCTCGCGCAACATCGTGAGGAACGGTGCGACGCGCTGCGCCAGGCTCGGCGGCACTTCGTGGTGCGCGTGGTCGGCTTCGTCCTCATGGAAATGGCCGGCGTGCTCGGCCCGCTCCTGCTTCGCCTGCGCAACCGCGCCTTCCAGCTTGGCGATCGCGTGGTCCAGTTCGTCGTGCGTAATCACGCCGCGCTCGCCCAGCTGCTTGCCGACGAGACCCAGCACATATACGGCGAAATCCTTCAGCACGTCGAGATCCTGTGCTGCCTTGCTCTTGAACGTAATCATGACAATTCCCTTTTCATCTTGTTGTGCCTGCGCGGCGCGATTGGGGAACGCCGGCAGACCGGCGTCCGGCCTCGCGGACGCGGGCCGCCTGAGCGGCATATTAGCACCTGTTAAAATTCTGCGATCCCTGAAACGCGCGCTCGAAAAGCGCGCCGGCGGGCCGGCGTTTCCGGCCGCCACCAACGAAGCCTTCTACCAGCATGCTGCCAGCACACAAACAGACCCTCGAAGCCCTGCTCGCGGATAGCGTCAAGCAGGTCGCACACGCGCTGAAAGGCGCCGACGCGGCGTTCATCGCCCCCGCCATCACGCTCGAGCGCCCGAAGGTCGCGGCGCACGGCGACGTCGCGTGCAACGTCGCGATGCAGCTCGCCAAGCCGCTCGGCGCGAACCCGCGCCAGCTCGCCGAACAGATCGTCGCCGCGCTCACCGCGCAGCCGGCCGCCCAGGGCCTCGTCGAAGCCGCCGAGATCGCCGGCCCCGGCTTCATCAACCTGCGCCTGTCGGCCGCCGCGAAGCAGGCGGTGATCGCCGCCGTGTTCGCGCAGGGCCGCGCGTTCGGCACGTCGGATCGCGAGAAAGGCAAGCAAGTGTTGCTCGAATTCGTGTCGGCGAACCCGACCGGCCCGCTGCACGTCGGCCACGGCCGCCAGGCCGCACTCGGCGACGTGCTCGCGAACGTGATCGCGAGCCAGGGCTACGCGGTGCACCGCGAGTTCTACTACAACGACGCCGGCGTGCAGATCGGCAACCTCGCGATCTCGACGCAGGCGCGCGCACGCGGCCTGAAGCCGGGCGACGCGGGCTGGCCGGAAGCCGCGTACAACGGCGAGTACATCGCCGACATCGCGCGCGACTACCTGAACGGCGAAACGGTCGCCGCATCCGACGGCGAGCCGGTCAAGGGCACGGGCGACGTCGAGGATCTCGACGCGATCCGCAAATTCGCGGTCACCTACCTGCGCCGCGAGCAGGACATGGACCTGCAGGCGTTCGGCGTGAAGTTCGACCAGTACTACCTCGAGTCGTCGCTGTACAGCGAGGGCCGCGTCGAGAAGACGGTCGACGCGCTGATCAAGGCCGGCATGACCTACGAGCAGGACGGCGCGCTGTGGCTGCGCACGACCGACGAAGGCGACGACAAGGATCGCGTGATGCGCAAGTCGGACGGCACGTACACGTATTTCGTGCCGGACGTCGCGTACCACGTGACGAAGTGGGAGCGCGGCTTTACGAAGGTGATCAACATCCAGGGCTCGGACCACCACGGCACGATCGCGCGCGTGCGCGCCGGCCTGCAGGGGCTGCACATCGGGATCCCGAAGGGCTACCCCGACTACGTGCTGCACAAGATGGTCACCGTGATGCGCGACGGCCAGGAAGTGAAGATCTCGAAGCGCGCGGGCAGCTACGTGACGGTGCGCGACCTGATCGAATGGTCGGGCGGCGCGGCGGCGGGCCAGGAAGCGGCTCCCGACCTGATCGACGAAGCGACCATCACGCGCGGCCGCGACGCGGTGCGCTTCTTCCTGATCTCGCGCAAGGCCGATACCGAGTTCGTGTTCGACATCGACCTCGCGCTGAAACAGAACGACGAAAACCCGGTCTACTACGTCCAGTACGCGCATGCGCGGATCTGCTCGGTGCTCAACGAACTGAAGTCGCGCTACAGCGTCGAGGTAGCGCAACTGCCGGGGGCCGACCTGTCGCAGCTCACGAGCGCGCAGGCCGCATCGCTGATGCAGAAGCTCGCCGAGTACCCGGACATGCTCACGCACGCGGCGAACGAGCTGGCGCCGCACGCGGTCGCGTTCTACCTGCGCGACCTCGCTGGCGAATTCCACTCGTTCTACAATGCGGAGCGCGTGCTGGTCGACGACGAAGCGCCGCGCAATGCGCGCGCCGCGCTCCTCGCCGCAACCCGGCAGGTGCTCGAAAACGGTCTGGCGGTGCTCGGCGTGTCCGCGCCAGCCAAGATGTAAGCGGCCCGAACCGGGCAGCGAACGGCCGCGACAGCACGCGCCGCAGGAGCGCCTGCCGCGGCACTTTCACGATTCTTTTTGCAGGTGACTCAAGCAATGGCACAACCACGCCGAACTTCGAAGCAATCGAAACAAGCCGGAGGGACATTTCTTGGAATCGTGCTGGGCCTGATCGTCGGCCTCGCGATCGCGGTGGTGGTGGCGCTCTACATCACGCGTTCGCCGTCGCCGTTCGTGTCGAAGGTCGCACCGCCGCCGGCCGACGCCGGCGCCAGCCAGCCGCAGCAGTTCGACCCGAACCGCGCGCTGCAGGGCAAGACGCCCGGCCAGCCGGTGCCGCAGGCCGCGCAGCCCGCGCCGCCGAACACCGCGCCCGGCCAGGCCGCGAACCAGACCCAGGGCGGCCTGCTGCCCGAGCCGCAGATCGTCGAAGTGCCGCCGTCGTCCAGCGGGTCGAGCGGCTCGAACAGCACCGGCAGCTCGAACGGCACCACCGCATCGAACACGCCGTCGTCGGGCAACGGCGTCGCCGTCGCGCCGAAGCCGGCCGATACCACGCCGCCGCCGAAGAAGACGCCGCCGCCCCAGCAGCAGCAGCAAGCCGGCGAGGACGACCTCGGGCGCTTTGCCGCGCAGAAGCAGGCGCAGCAGGCCGCCGCGCAAAAGCAGCAGCAACAGGCGGCGAACGCGGCCAAGCCGACGTCGTCGGCCACGGCCGCCGCCGCGGCAGCGAAGCCGCCGGCCGCGAACGACGCGAACACCGGCTACTTCCTGCAGGTCGGCGCATACAAGACGGAAGGCGACGCCGAGCAGCAGCGTGCGCGCCTGGGCTTCCAGGGCTTCGAGTCGAAGGTGTCGAAGCGCGACGTCAGCGGCGTGACCTATTTCCGCGTGCGCGTCGGCCCGTTCTCCAGGTTCGAGGATATGAACTCGGCTCGCCAGCGCCTGTCCGATGCAGGTGTCGACACGGCAGTGATCCGCTTCACGAAGCAATGAGCGGCCGGTCGGGCCTACTCTCAACCCGCGACGTTTCGCAACCCGAGCAACTGATTCGACTTTCACAACATGAAAAAACTGCTTAGCACGCTCCTTCTGTCCCTGGGCCTGGCCGCCGGCCTCGCGCAGGCTTCGCCCGCCGCGCCGGTTTCCGGCAAGGACTTCGAGGTGATGAAGTCGCCGCAGCCGGTGTCCGCGCCGGCCGGCAAGGTCGAGGTGATCGAGTTCTTCTGGTACGGTTGCCCGCACTGCTACGAATTCGAGCCGACGATCGAGGCCTGGGTGAAGAAGCAGGGCAACAACATCGACTTCAAGCGTGTGCCGGTCGCATTCCGTGACGATTTCGTCCCGCACTCGAAGCTGTTCTACGCGGTGTCCGCGCTCGGCATCTCCGAGAAGGTCACGCCGGCCATCTTCAACGCGATCCACAAGCAGAAGAACTACCTGCTGACGCCGGAAGCCCAGGCCGACTTCCTCTTCACGCAGGGCGTCGACAAGAAGAAGTTCCTCGACGCGTACAACTCGTTCAGCGTGCAGGGCGAGGTGAACCAGTCGGCCAAGCTGCTGAAGGACTACGCGATCGACGGCGTGCCGACGGTCGTCGTCCAGGGCAAGTACAAGACGGGTCCCGCTTACACGAACAGCATCCCGGGTACCTCCCAGGTGCTCGACTTCCTCGTGAAGCAGGTTCAGGACAAGAAGCTCTGATCCCCGTCCGCGCGCCGGCATGACTACTCCGCTGAAGGTCTTCATCACCGGCGCATCGAGCGGCCTCGGCCTCGCGATGGCCGAGGAATACGCCCGCCAGGGCGCCACGCTCGCACTCGTCGCGCGCCGCACCGATGCACTCGATGCGTTCGCGCGGCGCTTCCCGAAGCATTCCATCACCGTCTATTCCGCCGACGTGCGCGACGCCAGCGCGCTCGCGACGGCCGCCGCGTCGTTCATCGCGACGCACGGCTGCCCCGACGTCGTGATCGCGAACGCGGGCATCAGCCAGGGCGCCGTCACGGGCCAGGGCGATCTCGCGACTTTTCGCGACGTGATGGACATCAACTACTACGGGATGGTCGCGACGTTCGAGCCGTTCGTCGGCCCGATGACGGCCGCGCGGCACGGCACGCTGGTCGGCGTCGCGAGCGTCGCCGGCGTACGCGGGCTGCCCGGCTCCGGCGCGTACAGCGCGTCGAAATCGGCTGCGATCAAGTACCTCGAATCGCTGCGCGTCGAACTGCGGCCGGCCGGCGTCGGCGTCGTGACGATCGCGCCCGGCTATATCCGCACGCCGATGACCGCGCACAATCCGTACCGGATGCCGTTCCTGATGGACGCCGACCGCTTCGCCGCCCGCGCGTCGCGCGCGATCGCGCGGCAGCACGCGTTCCGCGTGATTCCGTGGCAGATGGGCGTCGTCGCGAAGGTGCTGCACGTGCTGCCGCGCTGGCTCTACGATCGCCTGTTCGAGAAGGCGCCGCGCAAGCCGAAGGCCGGCGCGCACTGACGCAACGCCAACGGCCCGCGCGACCTGCGCCGGGCCGTCCGTCGCCGCTTCGACGCAACCGCGCTCGAAGCGGCGATTTCTCCGTACTTCGCGCGGCAATCGCGCCGCTCCCGTCGCACGCACCGCCCGGCGCACCCGCCCTCCGCACCCTCCGCCGCCGCGACGGCATCCGCCGCCCCAACATCCATTCCGTCGCGAACGCAGTCGTTTTTCGCTCAAGTTGCCGCGTTCAGGCGCCTTTTTTCACGCGCCGCACGCTTTAACGGTATGCTATTCGCCAGCCGCGCCGGCCCCGCCCGCTTCCGGGCCGCGCCCGCATCCGTCATCAAGCAAAAAGCACACGCCACGTGGGAGATCCTATGCAGGTCAAGCTGTTCGCCGCGGCCGCGCTCGCCGCCGCCCTCGCCACCCCCGGCCTCGCCGCCGCCAAGCCGCTCACCGTCTGCACGGAATCGAGCCCGGACGGCTTCGACGTCGTGCAGTACAACTCGCTCGTCACGACCAACGCATCGGCCGACGTGATCTTCAACACGCTCGTGTCGTACGACGAAGCCACGAAGAAGGTCGTGCCCGCGCTCGCCGACAAATGGGAAGCGAGCGCCGACGGCCTCACGTACACGTTCCACCTGCGCCCGAACGTCGCGTTCCAGACCACCGACACGTTCAAGCCGGGCCGCACGCTCAATGCGGACGACGTCGTGTTCACGTTCTCGCGGATGCTCGACGATTCGAATCCGTGGCACAAGGTGGCCGGCGCGAGCGGCTTCCCGCATGCGCAGTCGATGGGCCTCGTGAAGCTCGTGAAGTCGGTCTCGAAGGTCGACGACAGCACGGTGAAGTTCGTGCTGAACGAGCCGAACGCGACCTTCGTGCCGATCCTGACGATGGGCTTCGCGTCGATCTACTCGGCCGAATACGCGGACCAGTTGCTGAAGGCCGGCAAGCAGGCCGACCTGAACGCGAAGCCGGTCGGCACGGGCCCGTTCGTGCTGAAGAGCTACACGAAGGACGCGCTGATCCGCTACGACGCGAACCCGACGTACTGGGGGGCGAAGCCGAAGGTCGACCGGCTGATCTATGCGATCACGCCCGACCCGTCGGTGCGCCTGCAGAAAGTGAAGGCCGGCGAATGCCAGATCGCGCTGTCGCCGAAGCCGCAGGACGTGCTGGCCGCGAAGGGCGAGAGCGCGCTGAAGGTCGTGCAGACGCCCGCGTTCATGACCGCGTTCGTCGCGCTGAACACGCAGAAGAAGCCGCTCGACAACGACAAGGTGCGCGAGGCGCTGAACCTCGCGTTCGATCGCGCGACCTACCTGAAGGTCGTGTTCGACAACACCGCGACGGCCGCGAACAACCCGTACCCGCCGAACACGTGGAGCTACGCGAAGGACGTGGCGCCGTATGCGTACGATCCCGCGAAGGCCAAGCAACTGCTCGCGCAGGCCGGCTTCCCCAACGGCTTCTCGACGACGATCTGGACGCGCCCGACCGGCAGCGTGCTGAACCCGAACCCGAAGGTGGGCGCGGAGCTGCTGCAGGCCGACCTCGCGAAGGTCGGCGTGAAGGCCGAGGTCAAGGTGATCGAATGGGGCGAGCTGATCAAGCAGGCGAAGCTCGGCCAGCATGACATCCTGTTCATGGGCTGGGCCGGCGACAACGGCGATCCGGACAACTATCTGTCGCCGCTGTTCAGCTGCAACGCGGTGAAGTCGGGCATCAACTTCGCGCGCTTCTGCGACGCGCAGCTCGACAAGCTGATCGCCGACGGCAAGTCGACCGCCGACCAGGGCAAGCGCGCGAAGCTGTACGAAGCGGCGCAGAAGATCATCCACGACCAGGCGCTGTGGATCCCGCTCGGCTATCCGACCGCCGCCGCGCTCACGCGCACGAACGTGAGCGGCTATCACGTGAGTCCGTTCGGACGGCAGAACTTTACGACGGTGGCCGTGCAGTAATCCGGCGCGCCCGCTTCATGCGGCAATCGGGCCCGGCGCATCGTGCGCCGGGCTTTTTTTTGGCGCAAAGGCCCGGATCGCGACGCTCGAACGGGGCGAACCGGCCGGGCGTGCGGAGTCCGGCCCGGCACGACGGGCCGATCGCGCGCCGGGCCGGCGACCACGGCGACCCGGACCACGGCGGTCGCCGCTGCCCCGCTCGCCACCCGATGAAGCCGGGCAGCAACTGCAAGGCGGTCGCCGTGCGGCCACGCGTACGCCGCGAGCGCGCCCGACGTCGCCTGCGTCAGGCATCACCCGCGGCGCCCGTGACGCGTTACGCGCTGGTGTCGAGCAGGCTGCCGAGCGCGGCGCCGTCGAGCGAGTAGGTCGACGGCGTACCGTTCGCGGCGTTCGTGCTGCTGGTCGACGACGTCGTGCTGTCGGTCGAGCTCGACGACGCGGACGCGGAACCGGCCCCATGATGATGGCCGTGTGCGTGCCTCGTCCGCTCCGGGGACGAGGTGGGCGTGCTGTTGCCGGTGGGCTGGGCGGTGTTGCCCTGCAGGGCCGGAGTCGTGACGGCACCGGTCGAGATGCTGGAAATGGACATGGTTTTCCTCTGGGTTGAGTGAACGGACGCCCGCTGCGATGCGTTGCGTGCGAGCGCCTTCGCAGCGTGCCGCACGCGCGCCGGGTTCAATCGGTCGATTAACGGCGAAAACGATGCTGTCGGGCGATATCGCGTTACGTCGCATTACGTCGACCGCATACCGTAATCGCCGGTAAATTTCCGGATTGAGGGGGCGATCGGAACGGATCGTCGCACTGCTATCTTTCGGGCGTTCGTTCCATCCGGCCGGGATCTCCCCGACCTCCGCCCAACAGCACCGTACGCGCCGCGTCATCCGGCCGCGCGCGGCGTGCCGCCGCCATGTCCATCGATCACGCCCTTTCACTCGCATCCTCATGCCGGCAGGCCGGCCACCTCGACCTGGCCCAACGCCACTACCGCGACGCGCTCGCGCTCGAGCCCGGCTGCTGGGATGCGTGTTTCGGGCTCGCGCAAGTGCTGATCCGGCAGGACCGCTTCGACGAGGCCATCGGCTGGCTGACGCCGCTGCTGGAACGCCCCGGCGACCACGCCGCGGTCAGTCGCCAGCTCGGGCTCGCCGAGACCTGCGCAGGCCGCCACGCACGCGGGCTCGCCCATTTCCAGCGCGCGCTCGAACACGATCCCGACGACGCCGCGCTCGCGCATACCGTCGCGAATCTCCAGCAGGCGCTGGGGCTCGCTCACGAAGCGGACGCGAGCTTCCGCCGCGCATTGAGACTGAAGCCGTTGGTCACCATCCCGGCCGCCGTCGAGCCGGCGGCGTTCCGCGCGCTGTTCGTGTTCGCGCCGGGCGCCGGCAATACACCGTTCGAATTCCTGATCGAACGGGCGCACTTCGAAAGCAACATCATCACGCTGCTGCCCGACATGGCGTACGACGTCGACCGGCTGCGCATCCATGCGGACGTGGTCGTCAACCTGGTGTCCGACGTCGATCGCGGCCGGGCGCTGCTCGCGCCGGCGCAGGCGCTCGTCGCGGGCGTCGGCCGCCCCGTCGTGAATGCGCCCGCCGTGATCGCGCAGACGAGCCGCGATGCAGTGGCGCGGCAACTGGCGCAGATGCCGGGCTGCCATGTGCCGCAAACGTCGCTGCACGACAAAGCCGGGCTGCACGCGATGCTGTCGGGCACGTCGCCGGCGACGCTGCCGTTTCCGCTGCTGGCGAGGCCGGCCGGCACGCACGGCGGCGACGATTTCGAACGGATGGAGCACGCGGCGCAACTGCTGGCATTCGTCGACCGGTTCGACGCGGAACATTTCTACCTGACGCCGTACGCCGATTATCAATCCGCCGACGGCTACTTCCGCAAGTACCGTTTCGTCTATGCCGACGACGAGATCCTGCCGTATCACCTCGCGATCGGCAGCCAGTGGAAGGTCCACCACGCGACGACCGACATGGCGCACCACGCGTGGATGCAGGACGAGGAGCGCGCGTTCCTCGACGATCCGTGGCAGGTGTTCGGCACCGCGCAGCGCGACGGCTTGCAGGCGATCCGCGACGCGATCGGGCTGGATTATTTCGGCATCGACTGCGGGCTCGACCGCGACGGTGCGGTCGTCGTGTTCGAGGTAAATGCGAGCATGCTGGTACACGGCAACAACGCGAGCTTCCCGTACAAGACGGTCGCCGTCGAGCGCATCCGGCAGGCGTTCCATGCGTTGCTCGCGCGGCGGGCCGCGGCGGTGCCTCGCGACGCGAGCTGACGCCGCCCGCCCCGGGCCATGCTCACGCGCCCGCGCGTGAGCGGCCGTCGCACGAGCGCGTCCCCGCCGTGCAACGTCGCGGCGCATCACCGGACAGTCGCACACCTGTCGCGCGTGGCGTGCAGGCGACGACGCGTCGGGCCGCCGCTTGCATGGCGCGCGCCGCGCTTGCTACACTGCGCGCTCATTCCTCATACCGGACGTCAGCCGAAGTGAACAACTAAGCCTTCCCGAAATGTTTTCGCCGCCGTGCCACGCACGCCGCGCGCGAAGGTCTTCACGCATTTTCGGAGGTGCTTATGGCTGCAGCCACGCCCACCGGCGCGCTCGTCGCGCTTCATCACGTTTCCTTCCGCTTCGACGACGGCATCACGCTGTTCGATTCGCTCGACCTGTCGATCGACCGCACGCCGACGGGCATCGTCGGCCGCAACGGCATCGGCAAAAGCCTGCTCGCGCAACTGATCGCGGGCCGCCGCGCACCGAGCGCGGGGACGATCGACCGGCATGCGCCGGCCGTCTACGTCGCGCAGCAGCACGGCGACACGTCGACCGAATCGCGAACCGTCGCGCAGGTCGCCGCGCTCGACGCGCCGCTCGGCGCACTGGCGCGTCTCGCCGACGGCTGCGCGGAACCGCACGACTTCGACCTGATCGGCGATCGCTGGGATCTCGCCGAACGGCTGCGCACCGCGCTCGACACGGCCGGCCTGCACGACGTGCACGCCGCCACGCCCGCGCAGGCGCTGAGCGGCGGGCAACTCGCGCGCGTCGCACTGATCGGCGCGCTGCTGTCCGGCGCCGGCCTGCTGGTGCTCGACGAACCGACCAACCATCTCGACGCGCCGGGCCGTGCATGGCTGCGCACGGCGCTCGACGGCTGGCGCGGCGGCCTCGTCGTCGTGAGCCACGACCGCGCGCTGCTCGCCGGCGTGCAGCGCATCGTCGAGCTGACGCCGCACGGCGCGCGCTCGTATGGCGGCAACTACGCGCACTATCGCGCGCTGCGCGACGCGGAGCAGGAGGCCGCGCAAGCGGCGCTCGAACACGCACGCACCGAACGCGGACGCGTGAGACGCAGGCTCGAACAGGAGCACGACACGATCCAGCGCCACGCGGCCGCGTCGCTGCGCGAAGCGAAGACGGCCAACCTGTCGTCGGGGGCGAAACAGAGCCGCAAGGGCGCGGCCCGCAACATCATGGGGCAGGTGCGACGCCATCAGAACGAATTCAAGGCGACGCTCGACGAGCGCGTGCACGACGCGGCCGCGCGCGTCGAAGTCGACGCGCCGGTGCTCGTGTCGCTGCCGGGCACCGAGGTCAGCGCGCGTCGCCAGTTGTTCACGCTCGAACGCGCGCAACTGCCGTGGCGCGTCGCCGGCGCGGCCGAGGCGATCACCTGGTCGGCGAGCGGCGCCGTGCGCATCGCGCTGACCGGCCCGAACGGCTGCGGCAAATCGACGTTGCTACGCATGCTCGCGGGCGAACTCGCGCCGCGCTCGGGCACCTGCACGACGCACGTGAGCGCCGCCTATCTCGACCAGCGGCTCGCCCTGCTCGATCCCGAACGCTCGATCGTCGAGCAACTGGGGCTGCTCCACACGCCGCTCGCCGAAGGCGACCTGCGCAGCCGCCTCGCATTGCTGCAGCTCGACGCGGCGCGTGCGACCCAGCCCGCACGGCAACTGAGCGGCGGCGAACGCCTGAAGGCCGCGCTCGCATGCGCGCTGTGGCGCGGCACGCCCGCGCAACTGCTGCTGCTCGACGAGCCGACCAATCACCTCGATCTCGAATCGGTGCGCGCGATCGAAGCCGCGCTCGCCGGCTTTCCCGGCGCAATCGTGGTCGCGTCGCACGACACCGCGTTTCTCGCGGCGCTCGACCCGACCCACACGATGCAGTGGCATCGCGACGGGTGGCGTTACGAACCCGTCGCGTGACTGAAAATCATCGCGGGTCGCCTGCTGGCGTGGCACCGGAATCGACGAACAATTGCATGAAAAGTCGCTCGGACTCCCGCAAGCCCTCATCGGTCAGCACGACAGATTTCGTCTTGTTGACAGGATCGCCAATCAGGCCACGCTCATGCAACCGATTCAGCACGTTCCAATCGAGGGATTTCCATGCGCGATCGCCGTCATGCAAGGTCAGATAAAGGAGCGCAAGAACGGCGTCATCGATGGCGCCGAGATCTATATTCATCGCCATTTCCTCCGGCCCGGTCACCCTGTCACGCGCCAAGCGTCACGAGCAGCTTGATGAAGTTGCGCTTCGCTCGGTAGGTCTTGCGGATCTCTTCAAGTTCCCCGTCGAATGCCGCGTGCTGCCGATGCGCGACCCGCAACGCACGAATCTTGCGTACGGTGTCGAACGCCTCGTCATACCGCGCACTGCCCGAGCCATGGTCGACCGCGAGCGGCAGGTACCGGTGCAGCAGTGCGATTGCCTGTTCCGGATGCGTCTTCGCACGCGCTGCCGCCAGCGTCAGCCAGACGTCGGCCTCGACAGGTCCGCCCAGAAACGCATCCCACGCGGCGTCGTGGTTCTGCTCGGCAAGCAGCAGCTTCACCAGTTCGGTACGCGGCGACGGTTCCCAGCGCCGTACGGCCGGAGTCGCCCGCCCCGGCGTTTCCCGCGTCCGGGCGAGCGACAGCAGATGAGAAATCGCCCGCTCCCGCACGGCGTCGCATCGCTTCGCCGCCTTCGCAACCTTCATCAGCGCCCTGAATGCGTCTGCGGTTGGATGGTACGCAAAGCGTTGCCACGCGAGTTCGTCCGCCCGATCGAACGCGCGCCGACGCACATGATCGTCGATACAAAAGCCCAGCAGACGATCGTCGTGCCGGTCCTTCATTTCGCGCATCCCGCGTTCGGCCCACGCCAATCCTTCGTCGAAACGGCCATGTTCCGCGCACAATTCCGCGATTTGCGCGAATCGGCCGGATGCCGACAGATCCTTCGACCAGATGCGAATCAGCGCGTCGACGTCGCCGTCGCGCCTCGCCAGCGACTCCATCGCATGCTCGAGATTCAAGCGCACCGAATCGTACGAGCGCCGATCGTCCCGCCCGGCCGGCAGCGAGGGCAGCGTGGTCCATTGACGCTCGACCAGTTCCCGATAGTGGCTCAATCCCGCCTCGCCCAGCGGTTCGGCATAGGCCGGCAGCACGGCGCGGAACGTATCCCACTGCCCACCGATCTGCAGGCGAAACAGGCGTTCGGCCAGTTTCACCGGATCCGGCCGAGTGCTGATGCACGCGTCGAGGTGCACGCCGACCAGTTCGCCGATTCCGGGCGCCACACTGCCGTCCGAGTCGTCGATCTGTTCGAGGCTCGCTTCAGCGTCGGCAATCGCCAGTTCCGCCAGTTCGACCACCTGCGCGGCATGAACGCCCGCCAACTGCCGCCGCAGCATGGCGGCCACTTCGAACAGCGCCTCTCCGTACGTGTGCGCTTCATCCCAGCCGAGCGGCCGCGACACACGCGTCAATTGCCGGACGGCGGCGCGCAGACTTGCCGCATCGCCGGCATTCGCGGCACGTGCATCGAACAGCAGCCTGTCGCGCAATGTTCGATCGCGCTCGGCCGCGTCGAGCAGCCAGCTCCGCAACGCATCCTCGTCGAGCGTAGTCAGATAATCGCGAATCAGTTCCGCATGGGTCTTGCGCTTGCGTCGCGAACGCGCGGGTTGTTCGAGCGCCTCATCGTGGAAGACCTCTTCGCCGCTGTTTTCAAGCCACGACAATGCGACCGCAACCGCGTGCTTGCAGAACACCCCTTCGTCGCCTACCGGGCAATTGCACGCGTAGTCCAGCCCGCCGTCACTGCTCACCGCGAACTCGACGTGATAGCGATACGTACCACGCACGGTCGCCGACAGCACGCCGCCGCGCTCGGTCAGCCGCGAGACGGCGCCGTCGTGGAAATAGGCCTTGCCGCGCACGAAGGATTGCGGGTCGGCCAGCGCGCGGATTTGCGCGAGCGTGATGACATCGGCGAGGGAAAGATTACCTGCCATGGGTTGCGACATCGATGCGGTTCGAGACCCGAATTATACGAAGGAAGGCGCGACGCGAATCGAGGCAGGCTCGCCCGCTCAACGCCCCACGAAACGGATCACGCCATCCGCGTCTTCGCTACGCTTCAGTTCGCCCGCGAGCCACAGCAGGTTCAGGTGCGCGAGCGCCTCGCCCAGCGCGAACGTCATCTGGTGGATGTCCAGCTCGCGGCGGCGGAACATGATCGGCACGATGTCGGCCGCGCTCGTCGGCCGTTCCGCGCATGCGACACGCACTTCGGCCAGGCGCGCGTCGTGGTGCTCGCGCAGTTGCGCGATGCGCGTGCGCACGCCGCGGAACGGCTTGCCGTGCGACGGCAGCACGAGCGTATCGGGCGCCATCGTCTCGTAGCGGCCGAGCGACTGCAGGTACAGCGCGAGCGGGTTCGCTTCCGGCTCGAGATCGAATACGGACACGTTCGTCGAGATGCGCGGCAGCACCATGTCGCCGGAGATCAGCACGCCGTCCGCCTCGCTGTGCAGCGCGCAATGTTCAGGCGAATGACCGAAGCCGGTGACGACGCGCCACGTGCGCGCGCCGATCGTCACCGCGTCGCCCTCGCGCAGGCGCCGGTAGCGCGGCGGCACGGCCGGCACGAGGTCCGAGTAGTAGTGGCGGCGGTTGCGCAGCTTGTCGAGCGCGGCCGGATCGGTCAGCCCGTGGCGCGCGAAGTGATCGGCGGCGGCCGCGCCGCCCGCGTTCGAGCCGTTGCCGGCCGCCATCAGGCAGCCGAACATGTACTCGCCGAGCGTCATCCACAGGCGCACGTTCCAGCGGCCCTTGTCGCCGCCTTCGCACAGCCAGTTCGCCAGCCCGAAGTGATCGGGATGGCAGTGCGTGACGAGCACGCGCAGCACGGGCAGGCCGTCGAGATGCGCGTCGAAGATCCGCTCCCAGTGCGCGCGGATCGCCTCCGACGCGATCCCGCAATCGACGATCGTCCAGCCGGCCTGCCCGTCGATCTCGTCGCGCAGCAGCCAGAGGTTGATGTGGTCGAGCGAGAACGGCAGCGGCATGCGCAACCAGCGCACGCCGGGCGCGACCTCGAACGTGTCGCCCGCGGCGGGCAGCGTGTCGGCGAAGGGATAGTCGAGTTGGTGTTCCAGTGCGTTCATCGGTGGGGCGTCTCGTCGTTATCTGTGCGAATGCGCGCCGGCGGCAGGCCGCGGCGGGCGTTGCGTCGATTCTATCGCCGTCGTGCGCAACGCGTGTCCGCCGGCCGCCGGCCCGTCAAAAAAAGTTCGTGCCAGAATCGGTTCCGTACCCGTATCTTTACGCGAAGATGCGCCGAACGGCCCCCAACGGCGGATAAACCGCCGCTTGCCGGCCGGCCCCGCATTGCCGCATAGTCGTTGAACCGCCCGCTTGGGCGCTAAAATGGCGAGTGCTTACAGCCCCTCCCGAACGAGCCTGCACGCGATGAATCACTTCCCCAAACTGCTGTCCTCGCAGATCGGTTTCGACGTCGCACAGACGATCCTCGAAAACTTCGATCGCCACTACCGGATCTTCCGCGAGGCGGCCGTCGAGGCGAAGACGCTGTACGAACGCGGCGACTGGCACGGGCTGCAGCGGCTCGCGCGCGAACGGATCACGTCGTACGACGATCGCGTGGCGGAATGCGTCGAGGTGCTGGAGGACGAATACGACGCGGAGAACATCGACGACGAGGTCTGGCAGCAGATCAAGCTGCACTTCATCGGCCTGCTCACGTCGCACCGCCAGCCCGAGTGCGCGGAGACCTTCTTCAATTCGGTGTGCTGCAAGATCCTGCACCGCTCGTATTTCAGCAACGATTTCATCTTCGTGCGCCCGGCGATCTCGACCGAGTACCTGGAGAACGACGAGCCGGCCGCGAAGCCGACCTACCGCGCGTACTATCCGGCCACCGACGGGCTCGCGGCCACGCTCGAGCGCATCGTCACGAACTTCCAGCTCGAGCCGGCGTTCGACGATCTCACGCGCGACATCGGGTGCGTGATGCAGGCGATCCACGACGAATTCGGCCGCTTCGAGGAAGCGCCGAATTTCCAGATCCACGTGCTGTCGTCGCTGTTCTTCCGCAACAAGAGCGCGTACATCGTCGGCCGCATCATCAATGCCGATCACGTGCTGCCGTTCGCGGTGCCGATCCGCCACGTGCGCCCCGGCGTGCTCGCGCTCGACACCGTGCTGCTGCGCCGCGACCAGCTGCAGATCATCTTCGGCTTCTCCCACTCGTACTTCCTCGTCGACATGGGCGTGCCGTCCGCGTACGTCGACTTCCTGTGCACGATCATGCCCGGCAAGCCGAAGGCGGAAATCTACACGTCGGTCGGGCTGCAGAAGCAGGGCAAGAACCTGTTCTACCGCGACCTGCTGCACCACCTGTCGCATTCGAGCGACCGCTTCATCATCGCGCCCGGGATCAAGGGCCTCGTGATGCTCGTGTTCACGCTGCCGTCGTTCCCGTACGTGTTCAAGATCATCAAGGACCACTTCCCGCCGCCGAAGGAAACGACCCGCGCGCAGATCATGGAGAAGTACCAGCTCGTGAAGCGCCACGACCGTCTCGGGCGGATGGCCGACACGCTCGAGTATTCGAGCGTCGCGCTGCCGCTCGCGCGGCTCGACCACGCGCTCGTGCGCGAACTGGAAAAGGAAGTCCCGTCACTGCTCGAGTACGAGGACGGCAACCTCGTGATCCGCCACCTGTACATCGAGCGCCGCATGACGCCGCTCAACCTGTACCTGCAGAACGGCTCGGAGGCCGACATCGAGCACGGCGTGAAGGAATACGGCAACGCGGTGAAGGAGCTGATGAAGGCGAACATCTTCCCCGGCGACATGCTGTACAAGAACTTCGGCGTCACGCGCCACGGCCGCGTCGTGTTCTACGACTACGACGAGATCGAGTACCTGACCGACTGCAACGTGCGCCGCGTGCCGCCGCCGCGCAACGAGGAGGACGAGCTGTCCGGCGAACCGTGGTATACCGTCGGCCCGCACGACATCTTCCCGGAAACCTACGGGCCGTTCCTGCTCGGCGACCCGCGGGTGCGCGACGTCTTCATGAGGCATCACGCGGACTTTTTCGATCCCGCGCTGTGGCAGGCGAGCAAGGACAAGCTGATGCAGGGCGAACTGCCCGATTTTTACCCGTACGACACCGCGCTGCGCTTTTGCGCGCGCTACCCCGCGCGCTTCGGCGCGACGGATCAGAACGACGGCGCAGGCGACGCGCAGCGCGCCGCCTGAGCCCGGTTACCCCGAATCGACAGCGAACCGATTTCCGCCAACGGAATCCACACCGATGAACACCCAAGACAATCCGCTTTCACACCTGTTCGACAACAACGACGCCTGGGTCAAACGCAAGCTCGAGGACGACCCGCAATTCTTCGCGCGTCTCGCCGACCAGCAGGCGCCGGAGTATCTGTGGATCGGCTGCTCGGATTCGCGCGTGCCCGCGAACCAGATCATCGGCCTGCCGCCGGGCGAGGTGTTCGTCCACCGCAACATCGCGAACGTGGTCGTGCACAGCGACCTGAACTGCCTGTCCGTGATCCAGTTCGCGGTCGACATCCTGCGCGTGAAGCACATCATGGTCGTCGGCCACTACGGCTGCTCGGGCGTGAACGCGGCGCTGCTCAACCGGCGCGTCGGCCTCGCGGACAACTGGCTGCATCACGTGCAGGACGTGCGTGAACGCCACGCGGCACTGCTCGACGAATGGCCGGTGGGCGAGGCGCGCTACCGCCGCCTGATCGAGCTGAACGCGATCGAGCAAGTAGTCAACGTGTGCCGCACGACGATCGTCAACGACGCGTGGGCGCGCGGCCAGTCGCTCACCGTGCACGGGCTCGTGTACGGCGTGCACGACGGCCGGATGCGCAACCTCGGGATGGCCGTGTCGAACTTCGAAGCGCTCGACGCCACCTACAAGCGCTGCGTCGCCGCGCTCACCACGGGCGGCCAGCATGCGCCGGACAACGACATGGTCGCGGCGGACGCCGCGCGGCTCGAAGGCGTCGCGCAATCCGTCGTCGACACGCTGAAACCCTGCGACGACGCGCAGTAACGCCGCGGCGTCCGGGGCGGCCGCCGCGCCGGGCGCGCGGCCGCGCGACGCACCGCATGAATCCGACACCGGCATGGCCGCCCCGGCGGCATCAGGACAAGGAGCGACGGGCATGAAAACCGTATTGATCGTCGGCGCATCGCGCGGCCTCGGCCGCGAATTCGTCAGGCAATACCGGCGCGACGGCTGGAACGTGATCGCCACCGCGCGCGACGACGCATCGCTCGACGCGCTGCGCGCGCTCGGCGCACAGGCGCATGCGCTCGACATCACGCAGCCCGAGCAGATCGCGGCGCTCGGCTGGAAGCTCGACGGCGAGCGGCTCGATGCGGCCGTGCTGGTGTCGGGCGTCTACGGGCCGCGCACCGAGGGCGTGGAGACGATCACCGCCGAGGATTTCGACGCGGTGATGCATACGAACGTGCGCGGGCCGATGCAGTTGCTGCCGATCCTGCTGCCGCTCGTCGAGGACGCGTGCGGCGTGCTGGCCGTCGTGTCGAGCCGGATGGGCAGCATCGCCGAAGCGACCGGCACGACCGGCTGGCTGTACCGCGCCAGCAAGGCCGCGCTGAACGACGCGCTGCGCATCGCGTCGCTGCAGACGCGCCACGCCGCGTGCATCTCGCTCCATCCCGGCTGGGTGCGCACCGACATGGGCGGCGCGCAGGCCGCGATCGATCCGGAAACCAGCGTGACCGGCATGCGCCGCGTGATCGCCGAATCCGGCGCGGACGTGTCGCAGGCAAACGGCCGCTTCTTCCAGTACGACGGTGTCGAGCTGAGCTGGTAGGCAGCCGACAACCTGGCGTCGTTAATTCCCGTTTCGCATGATTTCGAACCGACCTGACGCGTGCCCGTGCGGCGGCGCGTCCCCCGCTCCCGCCGGCAACGCGCCGGCGCCCCGCTATGCGGCCTGCTGCGGCCGCTTCATCGACGGCGGCGAAGCCGCGCCCACCGCGCTCGAGTTGATGCGTTCGCGGTACAGCGCATACGTGCTCGGCGCGACCGGCTACCTGCGCGCGACGTGGGCCGCGCGCACCTGCCCGCCCGATCTCGACACCGACCCCGACGCCCCCGACGCGCCGCGCTGGCTCGGCCTCGCGGTCAAACGCCATGCGCCGCTCGACGAACGGCACGCGGAGGTCGAATTCGTGGCCCGCTACAAGGTCGGCGGACGCGCTTACCGGCTTCACGAGACGAGCCGTTTCGAGCGCGACGAACACGGTTTCTGGCGCTATGTCGACGGCGAAGTAAGCGAACGCTGACAAAAGGTTGCTGTGTCAGACGCCGGGTAATTCCCGCATTGCACAACCCGATTTTGTCGGGCTACGATGGCCTCGAATTGGTCATGTTGCATGGCGGGCTTACGAATGGCGTTCAGCAAGGTATTGGTGGGATGGATGGCGGCCTGTGCGCTGTCGGCCGCTCAGGCCGGTACGCTGACGAATGCCGATACGGGGTCGGGCGCCACCGGGTCGCTCGCCCATGCCGAGCGATTCGACTACGGCGATTCGAACCTGCCGCAGGTCGCGTCCGACCTCAACGAACAGGTCCTGCGCATTCCGGCCGACGCGTCGGGCAGCGTCACGCTCGAGGCCACGCTCTTCAAGCCGGACGGCCCCGGCCCCTTCCCGCTCGTCGTCTTCAATCACGGCAAGAACACCGGCGATCTCCATCTGCAGCCGCGCAGCCGGCCGCTCGCGTTCGCGCGTGAATTCGTGCGCCGCGGCTACGCGGTGATCGCGCCGAACCGCCAGGGCTTCGCCGGCTCGGGCGGCACGTACCAGCAGGAAGGCTGCAACGTCGAGAAGAACGGTCTCGCGCAGGCGGCCGACGTCGACGCCACCATTCGCTACATGTCGCGCCAGTCGTACGTCGATGCGTCGCGCATCGTCGTCGCGGGCACGTCGCACGGCGGCCTCGTATCGGTCGCGTACGGCACCGAAGCCGCGCCGGGCGTGCGCGGCATCATCAACTTCTCCGGCGGGCTGCGCCAGGACCTGTGCGACGGCTGGCAACGCAATCTCGTCGACGCGTTCGACCGGTACGGCGCGCACACGGCCGTGCGCTCGCTCTGGCTGTACGGCGACAACGATTCGGTGTGGACGCCCGGGCTCGTCGCGCAAATGCACGACGCGTACGTGTCGCACGGCACGCAGGCCCGGTTCATCGATTTCGGCCGCTACAAGGACGACGCACACCGGCTGATCGTCGATCGCGACGGCGTGCCCGTGTGGTGGCCGGCCGTCAACGCCTTCCTCGCCCAGCTGAACCTGCCGACCTCGGTGCGCTATGCGGTCGCGAACCCGCACGAGCCGAAGGCGAGCGGCTATGCGTCCATCGACGCGGTCAACGCGGTGCCGTATCTCGACGACGCCGGCCGCGAAGGCTATCGCCGCTTCCTGAACCAGCATCCGAGCCGCGCGTTCGCGGTGTCGTCGGAAGGCGCCTGGTCGTGGGCCGAAGGCGGCGACGACCCGATGGCGCTCGCGCTCGACAACTGCGCGAAGCAGGACGCCGGCGCGTGCCGGCTGTATGCGGTCAACGACCACGTCGTGTGGAACACGACCCAGACGGCCGACAACGGCGGCGACGACACGCGCGACATCCATACGCGCGCGCTGGCCTCGCGCTGACAGGGCGGCGGCCTGCGCCGCCCCGTTTCCGGTTTGCCCTTCCCCTCTTTTTCGTCGCGCCGCGCACGCGGTACGCATCGCACGCCGGCGTAACCGGCCGTCGCGCGACTTCGCGCGGGTTCCGCTGCGCCTTTTTTGCTGTCGTTCCTGCCGACCGTTCACGAATCGCATCGGCCGCCTCGTCCCGCGCCGGCGATCTTCCGTCGCTCGATCCCCGATTTTTTCACCCCGCGCACCCGCCTCGCCTCCGATTTTTTTCGGTTGGGGGGTGTCGCTCGACCGTCGTCATCTGCGGTCATTTCGGGGCATCTGGCGAGTACCGTCCCGAGCCGCCCCGATCTGCGCCGAACTCCCGCCCGGCAAGGCTTTGCGGCGTTTGTAACCACTAGTGCAACGGGCCGCGGAACACGCTAATCTCAGCGCGTTTCGTGTCCCGGCCGCCTGGCATCCCGTCGATGCCGCGAAGCCGTTTTATCCCCCGGAGCCACCTTGAGTACGCCAGCCACCGACGACTGGGTCGCGCGCAGCCTGCGCGCGGTCTGGCATCCCTGCACCCAGATGAAGCATCACGAGCGCCTGCCGCTCATTCCGATCGCACGCGGCTCGGGCCTGTGGCTGTACGACCGCGACGGCCGCCGCTACTTCGACGCGATCAGCTCGTGGTGGGTCAACCTGTTCGGCCATGCAAACCCCGACATCAACGCGGCGCTGAAGGATCAGCTCGACACGCTCGAGCACGCGATGCTCGCCGGCTGCACGCACGCGCCCGCGATCGAGCTCGCCGAGCGGCTGCACGCGCTCACCGCGCGCACGCTCGGCCATGCGTTCTTCGCGTCGGACGGCGCGTCGGCCGTCGAGATCGCGCTGAAGATGAGCTTCCACGCGTGGCGCAACCGCGGCCGCGCGAACAAGCAGGAATTCGTGTGCGTGGCGAACAGCTACCACGGCGAGACGATCGGCGCGCTCGCCGTGACCGACGTCGCGCTGTTCAAGGACGCGTACGACCCGCTGATCCGCCACGCGCACGTGGTCGCGTCGCCCGATGCGCGCGGCGCGCAGCCGGGCGAGACAGCCGCCGACGTCGCGGGCCGCGCGCTCGCGGACGTGCGGCGCCTGTTCGTCGAGCGCGGCGACCGGATCGCCGCGCTGATCGTCGAGCCGCTGGTGCAGTGCGCGGCCGGCATGGCCATGCACGACCCGTCGTACGTACGCGGGCTGCGCGCACTGTGCGACGAATTCGGCGTGCACCTGATCGCCGACGAGATCGCGGTGGGCTGCGGCCGCACCGGCACCTTCTTCGCGTGCGAGCAGGCCGGCGTCTGGCCCGATTTCCTGTGCCTGTCGAAAGGCATCAGCGGCGGCTACCTGCCGCTGTCGCTCGTGCTCACGCGCGACGACGTGTTCGCGGCGTTCTACGACGACGACACGACGCGCGGCTTCCTGCACTCGCATTCGTACACGGGCAACCCGCTCGCGTGCCGCGCGGCGGTCGCGACGCTCGACCTGTTCGCGCGCGACGACGTGCTCGCGCAAAACGCCCGCAAGTCGGCCGCGCTGCGCGCCGCGCTCGCGCCGCTCGACGCGCATCCGCAAGTGCGCCACCTGCGCGAACGCGGCACGCTGTTCGCGTTCGACGTCGCGCTCGACGGCGACGCGGCGCGCGACTTCTCGCGGCGCTTCTTCGAACTCGCGCTCGAGCGCGAGCTGCTGCTGCGCCCGATCGGCACGACCGTGTACCTGATGCCGCCGTACGTGATGAGCGACGACGACATCGCATGGCTCGCGCAGCGCACGCGCGACACGCTCGAAGCCACACTGGCGGAGCGTGCGCAATGAGCCTGCTCGACACCCTGCAACGCGGCCTCGCCGACCTCGACGCCCAAGGGCTGCGCCGCGTGCGCCGCATCGCCGACACCGCGTGCGACGCGCGCATGACCGTCGACGGCCGCGAGATCGTCGGCTTCGCGAGCAACGACTATCTCGGCCTTGCCGCACACCCGGCGCTCGTCGCCGCGTTCGCCGAAGGCGCGCGGCGCTACGGCTCCGGCAGCGGCGGCTCGCACCTGCTCGGCGGCCATTCGCGCGCGCACGCGACGCTCGAGGACGAGCTCGCGGGCTTCGCGGGCGGCTTCTCCGACGCGCCGCGCGCGCTGTACTTCAGCACCGGCTACATGGCGAACCTCGCCGCGATGACGGCGCTCGCCGGCAAGGGCGCGACGATCTTCTCCGACGCGCTGAACCACGCGTCGCTGATCGACGGCACGCGGCTGTCGCGCGCGAACGTGCAGATCTACCCGCATGCGGACACAGCCGCGCTCGCCGCGCTGCTCGACGCATCGGATGCCGAAACGAAGCTGATCGTCAGCGACACCGTATTCAGCATGGACGGCGACCTCGCGCCGCTCGTCGAACTCGTCGCGCTGGCCGAGCGCCACGGCGCGTGGCTCGTCGTCGACGACGCGCACGGCTTCGGCGTGCTCGGCCCGCAGGGTCGCGGCGCGCTGGCCGCCGCCGCACTGCGCTCGCCGCATCTCGTGTACGTCGGCACGCTCGGCAAGGCGGCCGGCGTCGCGGGTGCGTTCGTGATCGCGCACGAGACCGTGATCGAATGGATGATCCAGCGCGCGCGCAGCTACATCTTCACGACGGCCGCGCCGCCCGCCGTCGCGCATGCGGTATCGGCCAGCCTGAAGGTGATCGCGGGCGACGAAGGCGACACGCGCCGCGCGCATCTCGCCGCGCTGATCGCGCAGACGCGCGCGCTGCTGCGCAAGACGCGCTGGCAGCCGGTCGACTCGCACACCGCCGTACAGCCGCTCGTGATCGGCGGCAACGACGCGACGCTCGCGGCAATGCGCGCGCTCGACGCGCACGGCCTGTGGGTGCCCGCGATCCGGCCGCCGACGGTGCCCGCGGGCACGTCGCGGCTGCGCGTGTCGCTGTCGGCCGCGCATTCCTTCGACGATCTCGCGCGGCTCGAAGCCGCGCTGGTCCAGGCCAGCGAGGACGCCGCATGAACGCCCCGCTCTCGGTTTTCGTCACCGGCACCGACACCGAAATCGGCAAGACCTTCGTGTCGGCCGCGATGCTGCACGGTTTCGCGCGGCACGGCCTGCGCGCGGCCGCGCTGAAGCCCGTCGCGGCCGGCGCGTACGAACGCGACGGCGTGTGGCACAACGAGGACGCCGACCAGCTCGACGCGGCCGCGAACGTCGTGCTGCCGCCCGGGCTGCGCACGCCGTTCCTGTTGAAGGCCCCGGCCGCGCCGCATATCGTCGCCGCGCAGGAAGGCGTGACGCTCGACCTCGACACGATCGTCGCGTGCCATCGCGAGGCGCTGACGCGCGCGGACGTCGTCGTCGTCGAAGGCGCCGGCGGCTTTCGCGTACCGCTGAACGACACCCAGGACATGGCCGATCTCGCGGTCGCGCTCGGCGTGCCCGTCGTGCTCGTCGTCGGCGTGCGGCTCGGCTGCATCAGCCACGCGCTGCTGACGGCCGACGCGATCGCCGCGCGCGGCCTCACGCTCGCGGGCTGGGTCGCGAACCACGTCGACCCGGCCATGTCGTTCCCGGACGAGAACGTCGCGACGATCCGCGACTGGCTCGCGCGCGAGCATCGCGCGCCGCTGCTCGGCCGCATCGCGCACATGAATCCGGCCGCCCCCGAATCCGCCGCGCCGATGCTCGACATCGCCGCGCTGGTCGAGACGCTGCGCGCCGCGCAACATTGACCCTACCGATCCCCCAATCCCGCCCAGGACAGGAACACAACATGACCCAAGCCCAGAGCTCCACCGTGCAACCCGACGCGATTCCCGTAGCCGCTCCGGCCTCGCAGCGCTGGCGCGTCGCCGACGTCGTCGCGCTGTTCGCGCTGCCGTTCAACGACCTGCTGTTCCGCGCGCAGCAGGTCCACCGCGAGCATTTCGACGCGAACGCGGTGCAGCTGTCGACGCTGCTGTCGATCAAGACCGGCGGCTGCGAGGAAGACTGCGGCTACTGCTCGCAATCGTCGCATCACGACACGGGCCTGAAGGCCGAGAAGCTGATGGACGTCGACGCGGTGCTCGACGCCGCGCGCACGGCGAAGGCGAACGGCGCGAGCCGCTTCTGCATGGGCGCCGCATGGCGCAACCCGAAGGAGCGCCACATGCCGGCGCTGACCGAGATGGTGCGCGGCGTGAAGGAACTCGGCCTCGAGACCTGCATGACGCTCGGCATGCTCGAGGACGAACAGGCGCAGCAGCTCGCCAGCGCGGGCCTCGACTACTACAACCACAACCTCGATACGTCGCCGGAGTTCTACGGCCAGGTGATCTCGACGCGCACCTACCAGGACCGGCTCGACACGCTCGATCGCGTGCGCGACGCGGGCATCAACGTGTGCTGCGGCGGCATCATCGGGATGGGCGAATCGCGCCGCGAGCGCGCGGGCCTGATCTCGCAGCTCGCGAACCTGAACCCGTACCCGGATTCGGTGCCGATCAACAACCTCGTCGCGATCGAGGGCACGCCGCTCGAAGGCACCGCGCCGCTCGACCCGCTCGAATTCGTGCGCACGATCGCGGTCGCGCGGATCACGATGCCGAAGGCCGTCGTGCGTCTGTCGGCCGGCCGCGAACAGCTCGACGACGGGCTGCAGGCGCTGTGCTTCCTCGCCGGCGCGAACTCGATGTTCTACGGCGACCAGCTGCTGACGACCAGCAACCCGCAATCGCAGAAGGACCGCGCGCTGTTCGAGCGCCTCGGCATCCGCGCGAGCGACGCGGACGCGATGTCGGCGAACGCGTAAGCGGCGCCGGCGGACGCGCCGCGCCCGCCGACGAACCAGCCGGGACCTGTCCCGGCTTTTTTACGCCCCCATGGCCGGCGCGCGCGCTCAGCCCGCGCCGCCCAGCGCCCGCGGCTCCATGAACGTATGCCGGAAGTAATCGCGCACCGCGTGCATCGCGGGGCTCGGCTCGATGTTCTTGCGCCACGCGAGGCCAACGCTCATCGGCGGCACCACGTCGCGCAGCACGATCGTCTCGATGCGCCGCCCTTCGAGCGACCACGGGCGATACACCATGTCGGACAGGATCGCGACACCGCTGCCGTTCGCAACCATGCTGCGCACGGCCTCGACCGACGACGTGCGCAGGATCACGTTGGGCCGGTACGGCGTCTCGTTCCAGTAACGCAGCGCCGTCTGCCCCGCTTCGTCGACCGTCAGCATCACGAACGGCTCGCGCGCGACCTCGGCGAACGTGACGCTCTCGCGCTTGAGCAGCGGATGATGCGCGCCGACCCACAGCCGGCGCACCGAATGGATCACGGGCTCCAGCACCAGCTCCGGATTCGATACGTTCGACGTGAGCAGCACCGCCATGTCGTAGCGGCCCGCGATCAGCCCCTCCTCGATCGACTCGCGGTTCAGTTCGTGCAGGTGAATCGTCAGTCGCGGATAGAGCGTGTTCAGCCGCAGCACGTGATGCGGCAGGAAGTAGCCGAGCACCGTGTAGCTCGCGGCGATCGCGAGCGTGCCGGTCAGCGTGCTTTCGAGGTTCGGAATCCGCATCGCCTCGTCGACCGACGACAGGATCGTATACGCGTGATTGAGAAAACGCCGCCCGGTATCGGTGAGCGTCACGCCCGCCGGCGTGCGCAGAAAGAGCTGCGTGCCGAGGCTGTCCTCGAGTTCCCGGATCGCACTCGTCACGGCCGACTGCGAGATCGTGAGCTGGATCGCGGCCTGCGAGATCTGGCCGAGCTCGGCGGTCGCGACGAAGTACTTGAGCTGTCTGAGGGTCAGGGCCATGGTCGAATGGAAAACTGATGAGCACGCGATGAACATCATATCAATCACGCAACGCCCCTGAACCGGACCGCGTGAAAACCCTGCCACGCCTGCCCTGGCGGCCTTGGACAGCCGCTTTCGGCGGTATCGATAAAATCGATACGGTCGCATATAAAAATAGAACTATTTTGACGTCCCCCACACGGCTAACCTGCGTTCAACACGGTTTCGGCGTGCGCCACGGCACACGCGAACCGGAGAACCAGGAGGAGCACACCGTATGAGGAAGCACAGCGTCGACCTGAACTCCGACATGGGCGAAGGCTTCGGCCCGTGGACGATCGGCGACGGCGTCGACGAGCAGATCATGCCGCTGATCAGCTCGGCGAACATCGCCACCGGCTTTCATGCCGGCGACCCGAACATCATGGCCCGCACCGTGCAGCTCGCGCGCGACGCCGGCATCGGCATCGGTGCGCATCCGGGCTTTCGCGATCTGGTCGGCTTCGGCCGCCGCACGATCGCCGAAGCGCCGCAGGCACTCGTCAACGACATCCTGTACCAGCTCGGCGCGCTGCGCGAGTTCGCGCGGCTGCACGGCGTGAGCCTGCAGCACGTGAAACCGCACGGCGCGCTCTACATGCATGCGGCGGCCAGCGAGGCGTTCTCGCGCCTGCTGATCGAGACGCTGCAGCGCGTCGATCCCGGCCTGTGGCTGTACTGCATGGAGGCGTCGGTCACATACCGCGTCGCCGCCGAATACGGGCAGCCGGTGATCCGCGAGTTCTACGCGGATCGCGACTACGACCGCAGCGGCTCGATCGTGTTCACGCGCCGCGTCGGGCGCCTCGACCCGCGCCAGGTTGCAGACAAGGTGCTGCGCGCGTGCATCGACGGCAAGGTCCGCACGGTCGAAGGCGACGACATCGACATCGACTTCGATTCGGTCTGCATCCACAGCGACACGCCGGGGGCGCTCGAGCTCGTGCGCGAGACGCGCGATGCGCTGACGCACGAAGGCATCCGCACCGCCGGCCCGCAGCCGCGTACCGCGCAACACTGATTCAAGGAGACACACGATGGCATTGCACGATATCGTCAGCCCGCTGCCGGGCACCTTCTACCGGCGCCCGTCGCCCGATGCGGACTACTACGCCGCGCTCGACGCGACGGTGGCCGCCGGCGCGGTGGTCGGCCTCGTCGAAGTGATGAAGCAGTTCACGGAAATCGAAGCCGAGGTGGCAGGCCGCGTCGTCGAACTGCTCGTCGAGGACGGCGAGCCGGTCGACGCGGGCCAGGTGCTGATGCGGATCGAGGGGTGACGCGATGAATCCGGCAACCTCCTCCGGCGCGTTCTATCGTCCGTCGCGCATCAAGACCCTGCTGGTGGCGAATCGCGGCGAGATCGCGGTGCGCGTGATCCGCGCGGCGCGCGAGCTGGGCATGCGCGCGGTCGCCGTGGTCAGCGACGCGGATCGCGACAGCCTCGCCGCGCGCATGGCCGACGAAGCGATCCACATCGGCTCGTCGCATGCGGCCAGGAGCTACCTGAACCCCGCCGCGATCCTCGACGCCGCACGGCAGTGCGGCGCGGACGCGATCCATCCCGGCTACGGCTTCCTGTCCGAGAACGCCGCGTTCGCCGCGCAGGTCGAGGCGGCCGGGCTGATCTTCGTCGGCCCCGACTCGCGGATGATCGCGACGATGGGCGACAAGGCGCGCGCCCGCGACACCGCTCGACGCGCGAACGTGCCGACGGTGCCCGGCAGCGACGGCGTCGTGCAGTCGCTCGACGACGCTCGGGCGGTTGCCGCGCGCATCGGCTATCCGATCATGATCAAGGCGGCCGCGGGCGGCGGCGGGCGCGGCATCCGCGTCGCACACGACGCCGCGCAGCTCGACGCCGAACTGCCGCTCGCACAGCGCGAGGCGCAGGCCGCGTTCGGCGACGGCGGCGTCTATCTCGAACGCTTCATCGCGCACGCCCGGCACATCGAGGTGCAGGTGCTCGGCGACGGCCGCGACGCCGTCCACCTGTTCGAGCGCGAATGCTCGCTGCAGCGGCGCCGCCAGAAGATCCTCGAGGAAGCGCCGTCGCCGTCGCTCACGGGCGAGCAACGCGACGCGCTGTGTGCGTCGGCCACGCGCCTCGCGCGCGAAGTCGGCTATTCCAGCGCGGGCACGCTCGAATACCTGTTCGACGACGCGCGCGGCGAGTTCTACTTCATCGAGATGAACACGCGTATCCAGGTCGAGCATCCGGTGACGGAGGCGATCACCGGCATCGATCTCGTGCGCGAGACGCTGCGCATCGCCGACGGCGAGCCGCTGCGCTTCACGCAGCGGGACATCGCGATGCGCGGCGCGGCGCTCGAATGCCGGATCAACGCGGAGGACCCGCTGCAGGATTTCCGCCCGAACCCCGGCCGGATCGACACGCTCGTCTGGCCGACCGGCCCCGGCGTGCGGATCGATTCGCTGCTGTACCCGGGTTACGTCGTGCCGCCGTTCTACGATTCGCTGCTCGCGAAGCTGATCGTGCACGACGAGAGCCGCGCGGCCGCGCTGCAGCGGCTCGCGCGCGCGCTCGGCGAACTGCACGTCGGCGGCGTGAAGACCACCGCGCCGCTGCACGTCGCGCTGCTCGCGGACGACGACGTGCGCGCCGGGCGCTACCACACGAATTTTCTCGAAGCGTGGATGCCGCAGTGGCGCGAAGCCGCGGCGGCCGCCGCGTGCGAGCCCGCTGCCGAGGACGCCGCGCGCGTCGGGGAGGCCCTGTGACGATCCGTTATACATTCGGCGGCGACGAGTTCGTGTTCGTCGAAATCAGCGAGGCAATGTCGCTCGACGCATTCTTCAAGGGCACCGCGATCACGCGCGAACTGCAGCGGCGCGCGGTGCCGGGCGTCACCGAGATCTGTCCGGCGAATGCGTCGTACCAGGTGCGCTACGACCCGGACGTGATCGCCCCCGACGCGCTCGTCGCGCTGCTGAAGACGATCGAGGCCGACGTCGGCGAAGCACCGCTCGAGCTCGACACCCGCATCGTCGAGATCCCGGTGCTCTACAACGACCCGTGGACGCATGAAACGCTGATGCGGTTTCGCGAGCGCCACCAGGACCCGTCGTCGACCGATCTCGAATACGCGGCGCGCATCAACGGCAAGACGAGCGTCGACGACTTCATCGCCGCGCACTCGGGCTCGCCCTGGTTCGTGTCGATGGTCGGCTTCGTCGCGGGCCTGCCGTTCATGTACCAGATGGTCGAGCGCGCGCGCCAGCTAGAGGTGCCGAAATACCTGCGGCCGCGCACCGACACGCCGAAGCTCACCGTCGGCCACGGCGGCTGCTTCGGCTGCATCTACTCGGTGCGCGGCGCGGGCGGCTACCAGATGTTCGGCGTGACGCCCGCGCCGATCTTCGATCCCGCGCAGCGGCTCGACTACCTGCGCGACTTCATGGTGTTCTTCCGACCCGGCGACATCGTGAAGTTCACGCCGATCGACCGCGATGCGTACGACGCCGCCGTGGCGGCCGTCGAGGCCGGCACCTTCTCCCTGCGCGTGCGACCCGTGAAATTCTCGCTCGACGCGTTCCTGCGCGATCCCGACGCGTACAACCGCTCTCTCGTCGAGGTACTGCATGCAAGCTGACGCGCACAACGTGATCGAGGTCGTGAAACCCGGCCTCGCGACGTCGGTCCAGGACACCGGCCGGCAAGGCTGCTACCACGTCGGCATTCCGCCGTCGGGCTCGCTCGACCAGTACGCATCGCGGGCGGCGAACCTGCTGGTCGGCAATCCGGAAGAGGCGGCGGTGCTCGAATGCACGCTGCTCGGCCCCGAGCTGATGTTCCATGTCGACGCGCTGATCGCCGTCACGGGCGCCGAGATGACGCCGAAGATCGACGGCGTGGGGCAGCGCTGCAACGTCGCGCTGCGGATCCGCGCCGGCAGCGTGCTGTCGTTCAGCTACGTGAAGGGCGGCGCACGCGCGTATCTGGCCGTCGCGGGCGGCATCGACGTGCCGGTCGTGCTCGGCAGCCGCTCGACGTACGCGCTCGGCGCGATCGGCGGACATGCGGGCCGGCGTCTGCAGAAAGGCGATCGGCTGCCGATCGGCGCCGCCTCCGGCACGCGCCGCGAAGGGCGCGAACTGCCGGCATCGGTGAGCCGGCCGCTCGACAGCCAGGTCGAACTGCGCGTGCTGACGGGCCTGTATCACCACCGGCTCACCGACGCCTCGGCGCAGAGCTTCTTCGACGACGAATGGACGGTCGCGCCCGAGGCGGACCGCATCGGCTACCGCTACAAGAACGGCCGCCCGCTGCAGTTCCAGCCGCGCGAGCAGCCGTTCGGCGCAGGCGCCGATCCGTCGAACATCGTCGACGCGTGCTATCCGATCGGCTCGATCCAGGTGCCGGCCGGGCTCGAGCCGATCGTCCTGCTTCGCGACGCGGTGTCGGGCGGCGGCTACGCGACGATCGGCACGGTCATCAGCGCCGACATGGACCTGATCGGCCAGATGCAGCCGAACCACCGCGCGCGCTTCGTGCGCGTGACGATGGCCGACGCGCTCGCGGCGCGCCGCGAGTACCAGCGGCGCCTGGCGCTGCTGCGCGCCATGCTGCGGGACTGAGCGCCGCCCGCGTTTCACGCCTTCCGCTCTTCGCTGTCCGTTACCTGCCCGCGCGGCCGCCCGCCGCGCGGCGGGGACGCTTGTGCCTCGTTCTTGCCGAACCGGCTGCCCGCCCGACGTCGGGGCAGCCCCGCGGATCGCACATGCCGCGGCCGAGACGTCGTTCGCAGTTTTGCTCACCAAGGAGCACGATCATGGCCAACCCGGCTCAGGCACGCGCCGACGAGAATCTCGACCTGTCGACGCTCGCCCTTCCCGAACACGCGCGCATGCCGCCCTTTTCATTGACGATGGCGTGGTGGGCCGTGTGCAGCGCGGTGTTCTACATCGTGGTCGGCGCGACGCTCGCGCTCACCTACGGCGCACGCAACGCACTGATCGGCATGGCGCTGTCGGTGGTGTCGTACGGCGTCGTCAACGCGATCATCAGCCGCTACGCGATCCGCACCGGCCTGTCGGTCGCGCTGTTCTCGCGCGTGCTGTTCGGCAGCGCTGGCGCGGCGCTCGCGACGCTGATCTTCTTCGCGACGGCGATCTACTACGCGGTGTTCGAAGGTTCGGTGATCGCGGTCGCCGCGCATCACCAGTTTCCGGCGCTCGACTACCGGTGGGCCGCGCTGATCGTCGTCTGCTACAGCGTGCCGCTCGTGTTCGGCAGCGTGCAGCACTGGCTCGACAAGTTCAACGGCGTGCTGCTGCCGTTCTACCTGCTCGGGCTGCTCGCCGCCGTCGCGCTCGCAACGGCCGAGTACGGCTATCACCCGGCCTGGCTCGATTTCGGCCCGGCGGGCGTACCGCCCGCCGGCGGGTGGTGGCACTGCTTCGTCAGCTACATGGGCGTGTGGGTGCTGATGATGTTCACGTTCGACTACGCGCGTTTCGGGCGCAAGGAAGACGCCGGCTATCACGGCCGCTTCAACTTCGGGATGCCGTTCTATCTCGTCACCTTCCTCGTCAACGGCGCGGCCGGCATCTACCTCGTCAGCACGATTCCGGGGCTCGGTACGTTATCCGAAGTGTCGGTCGTGCTCGCGCTGCTGAAGCTGATGGGCGTCTGGGGGCTGCTGTTCGTGTGGGTCACGCAATCGCGCATCAACACCGCGAACTACTATCTCGCGACCGTCAACATGCAGGCGTTCTTCCTGAAAGCGGCCGGCCTGCGCGCGCCGAAATTCGTGTGGGCGCTGGTGGTCGGCGCGGTCGTCTATGCGCTGATGATGGCCGACATCTTCTCGCGGATCCTGCAGGCGCTCGCGTACCAGGGCATCTTCGTCGTCGCGTGGGTCGGCGTCGCGCTCGCGCACATCCTGTCGGCGCGTTACGGGCAACTGGTGGGCGACGACGTCGAATGCCGCGACGCGCACGTGCCGGCCTTCAACCCCGGCGGGTTGACCGCATGGTTCGCCGGCGCGTTCGCGGGGCTGCTGCTGAACCAGGCGACCGGGTTCGTCGCGTCGCTGTCCGCACCGGCGACCTTCGTCGTGTCGTGGGCGGTCTACCACACGTTGCTGGGCACCGCGAAGCGGTCGTGGTTCGTCCGCAATACGTGACGGTGCGCGCGGCAGCGGCGCGCCGCGCAAGTCACACGTGCGACGCCGCACCGTCGAGCGCGGCGCGCACGCCCGAGCCGAAGACCAGCAACCCGCAGTCGCGTTAAGGCCGCGCGCGGTTCGAGCGCCTCGGCATCCGCGCGAGCGACGCGGACGCGATGTCGGCGAACGCGTAAGCGGTAGCGCCGCCGGACAACCAAAGGGCCGGGGCATGCCCCGGCCCGCTTTCACCCGATCGTCTGCACCGCGTTGCCCTGCGCGTCGCGGATCACGGTCTTCTCGACACGCCAGCGCACCCCGTCGAGCCCGTCGACCGCATACTCGCCGGCCCGCGGCTTCAGCGTGCCCGCCAGCGCGTGCACCGTCGCATCGGCGAGCCGCAGCGTCAGCGCGCCATCCTCTTCCGTGACGCCGTTCGCGTCGCCGCGCACGAATCGGACCGCGCCGTCGTGACCGACAAGGCGAAGCGGCCGGTCGAACGGCAAGCGCAACGGCAGCAGCGTGACGAGTTCGTCGACCTGCCGCGCGCCGACGGTGATCTCGACGACGGGCGCGCGCAGCAGCCGCTTGCGCGTTTCCCATCCGAGCACGTCGGTGAACAGGTAGCCGCTCGACGAGCCGTCGCGCTGAGTGCCGGCGTCGACCTGCGCACGCACGTCCGCGCGCTCGAGCAGCGACGCGCGGCCGAGATCGGTCACCCACATCGGCATGTGCGGCAGCAGCGTGTCGAGCAGCGCGCGCGTGCGCCAGCGCTTTGCGGCGCGCTCCTCGTCGAGCGTCAGCCCGACGACCTGCAGGAACGCGAGACGGCCGTGCGGCGTGTCGATCGCGGGCAGCGCCGGATCGAACGCGAAACCCATCGACCAGAGCTGCGTGTCCGTGTCGAGCGCAATCGGGCCGTTGGCCGCCATCCAGTGGCCGTCGTCGAACGCGTTGCCGCTCTCGAACACGTAGCGCGCGAGATTCTGCAGGAAGCTGAACACCCAGCGCGGCGGTTCGGGGTCGGCGGCGGCGCACGCGACGCGCATCGTCAGCTCGAATCCGAAGCCGCTGACGGCCGGATCGTCCGACTCCTTCGCATACAGCTCGCTCAGCCCATACGTGACGAAATGCCAGTGCGGCACGGGATCGGCGCGCTTCCATACGCTGATCCCGTCGAGCGGATCGGGGCCGCCGAGCCGCCACTTGATCGCCGTGCCGTAGTGCTTCGGTTCCTCGCCCGGATAGAGGCGCGCGAGCGCGCCGTCGATCGCGTCCCAGCCGGGTGCGGCGGCGTCATCCGCGCCACCCTGTTCGCCGTGTGTCGTGTCGGTCATGCGACCCTCTCTCTCGTTGGTATCCGATGTCATGCCGCCGCGCGCGTCACACGTGCGACGCCGCGCCGTCGAGCGCCGCGCGCACGCGCCCGACGCGCTGCTCGTCGACCGGCGCCAGCACCTCGCCGCGCGGCCGCACGCCCGAGCCGAAATGCACCGCGCGCACGCCGGTGGCGCGGACGAAATCGCCGACCGCGTCGATCGTGAGCCCGGAGCCGGCCAGCACCGTGCAGGTCGAGCCCGCCGCGTGCCGCACCAGCCGCGCGATCGTCGCGACCGCGTCGAGCACCGACGGATGGCCGCCCGACGTCAGCACCGACGTGACGGCCGGCACGCGCAGCAGCGTGTCGAATGCGGCGTTGAGGTCGCGCGAGACGTCGAACGCGCGGTGGAACGTCAGCGCGCGGCCGTCCGCCGCGGCCGCGATGCGGGACAGCGCGTCGAGATCGACGTCGCCGTGCGCGTCGAGCGCGCCGAACACCACGCCGTTCGCGCCCGCCGCGACGGCCGCGCGCACGTCGCGTTCGATCACGCGCAGATCGTCGGCGTCGTAGACGAAGGACCGGCTGTGCGGACGCACGATCACGTTGACGGGAATAGGCACGGCGGCCACGACGGCTTCGATCAGGCCGACGCTCGGCGTCAGCCCGCCCTCGGTGATCGCGGTCACGAGTTCGAGACGGTCGGCGCCCGCGCGGGCGGCGGCCTTCGCATCGCCGACGGTCGTGGCGATCACTTCGAGGAGGACGGCAGAGGCGGCGTTTCGGTTCATGGTGAGCCCGCGAATCGTCAGGACAATGCGGGCATCCTAGCCGAGCCGCGCGACGGGCGCCACCGTGCCGGGCACGGTGCGCGTCAGCCGCGCCGTACGAGCCACACGCCGGCGAGCGCGGACAGGCCGGTCACGACGGCGCCGGGCGCGAACCGGAACATCCGCACGCTCACGTCCACGCCCTGCTGCCGCATCACGTCGAGGATCCCCGGCGCCATCAGGAGCGTCGCCCAGCCGATCATTCCGAGCGCGGTGGTCGCGGTCGCGATCAGCAGCGCGATGCCCGCGCCGCGTGCGCGCGGCCGGAACGCACCGGCGAACGCGCCAAGGGCGAGCAGCACGGCCGAGACCACAAGGAGCACGGCGCCGAACACCCACATCACGCCTGCATGGCCCAACCGCATGAACGCCGTCATCTGCGCGGCGATTACGCACAGGCCCGCGACCGTATACAGCAGGATCGCCACCGCGTTGCGGACCGCGCTCAAGCGAACGACTGGCGGAAGTAGGCGGTCGCGGGGCGGCGGAACAGCAGGTAGACGAACAGCGCGAACAGCAGGACGCCCGGAATCAGCACCGCGAACATCGACATGGGCATGTTGACGAGCGAGAACGCGAAGCCGAACACGGTCGCCGCGATGTAGGCCTTGCGCGACCATTCGCGGCCCTTGAGGATCGCGATGCCGATCACGACGTTCGCGGCCTCGAGCAGCATGCTGATGGCAAACGTCGCCCAGACGGGCAGCAGGTAGTGCGCCAGCAGCGCCTGGGTGGTCGGCATGCCGATCGAGAACGGCGTATAGACGCACGTGATCGCGTTGGTCACGATCACGATCCACGCGAGAATGGTCAGCGAAATCGGTCTTTTCATGGTGTTTTCCTTGTATTCGCCGCCATGGTGGCCCCCGGGGCGGCGCTCGCGGGCACGAAGGCCGCGAACGCGCATTGTCTGGGAAGCCTGCGACGAACGCAACGACCGACCCGCGCCGCCGCGCGGAACGCCACCGCCGCCCGCGGTGCGCGCGGCGCTAGCCGGCGGCGTCCGCCGCGTCGTCGCCCCAGTCGATGTCGCCGCACAGCACGCGCTGCGCGTCGCCCACGCGCACCGCCACCGACAAGGTCACGCACGGCTGCGCCTCGTTGATCGACAGGTACGGCCGCGTGACCTGCACGCGCCCCGGCTCGGCGATCGCCGAACGGAAATACGGCCGGCGCAGCCAGTTCGCGCCCTGCGCGTCCGCCAGCGGCGAGAAACGCGCCTCGGCAAGCGCGCGGTCGGCGCGCAGCACGACGTTGCGGCCCGACTGCCGGCCCTGCGCGTCGAGCAGGAAGCAGCGCGCGGCCGCGTCGAGCGCGAGGAAATTCCAGCACACCTCGTCGAGCGGCTCGCCGGCCGCGAGACGCTCGGCCGCGCGTTCGAACGCACGCACGTACGGCGCGAGCCGCTGCGCGTCGCGCCGCTCGCGCGCTTCGGTCTGCTGGCGAAAGCGCTCGGTCAGCTCGCCGATGCAGCCGGTCGCGGCGGCGCTGTCGGGCAGCCCCGGCGCCGGGCGGCCGAAGTAGTAGCCCTGGACGAAATCGGCCTCGCACGACAGCGCGATCTGCGCCTCGTGCTCGGTCTCGATCCCCTCGACGAGCACGAGCTTGCCGGCCTCGTGCAGCAGCGTCACGAGCCCGTGCAGGATCGCGGTGAGCCCCGTGCGGTGCGCGGCATGCGACAGCATGATGCGGTCGAGCTTCACGATGTCCGGGTTCAGTTGCCAGATCCGCTCGAGGTTCGAGTGGCCCGCGCCGAAATCGTCGAGCGCGATCAGGAAGCCATGCGTGCGGAATTCGCGCACGGCCTCGGCGAGCCGCTCGACGTCGTCCGCCCGCTGTTCGAGCACTTCGAGCACGATGCGGCGCGGCGGCATGCCGAGCCGCTTCAGGTTCGCGAGCAGCGCGGCCGCCTGGAACGGGTCGGTCAGCACCCCCGGATGGACATTGAGGAACAGCCACTCGCGCTCGGCGCCGAGCAGCGCGAAGTTCTCGAGATGCAGCGCCTGCGCGAGCCGGTCGAGCTGCAGCAGTTCGCCATGGCGCGCGGCCTCGCCGAACACGTCGAGCGGCGACACAGCGCGGTCGAGCCCGTCATGCGCGCGCAACAGCGCCTCGTAGCCCACCGCACGCTGGTGCGACAGGCTGAATATCGGCTGGAATACGGTCGTGAGCGTCAGGTCGTGATGCTGCGTCGCAAGACGTTCGAAGCCGGAGCTCACCTCCCGCTCGAACCGGTACGGCGACGCGGCGGCCGGACGCTCCTGTTGCACGATCGTCATACCCTCTTCCTCCTGGTGATGCGCTCGGACGCGGCGGCCGGCGAAACGGGCGGCGCGCGCGATGTCATGGTTGGACCCTCGGTTGCCCGGCTCGTGCCGGACGGCTGCCCAGCATCAAGCAAGCTCCGTGCAAGGCGACGAACGGCCATGCGCCGCGCGGGTCCGCCGTGCCGCCGCACCACCGCGGCGCACGTCCGGCGCACCATTTCAGTGCGCACGCACCGGCCGCTTGAACGCGTCCGTCGCGCCGACACGCTACACTCCGTACGACCGTTTCATTCCATGTAGCTGCCGTATCGATGGAAATCGTCTTCACAGTCCTCATCCTGCTGCTGACCGTCGCGCTGTCCGGCGCCGTCACGCGTCTCCTGCCGTTCCAACTGCCGTTGCCGCTGATGCAGATCGCGTTCGGCGCGATGCTCGCGTGGCCGCAACTCGGCCTGCATGTCACGTTCGATCCCGAAATCTTCATGCTGCTGTTCATTCCGCCGCTGCTGTTCGCGGACGGCTGGCGGATTCCGAAACGCGAGCTGTACCTGCAGCGCCGCGCGATCCTGATGCTCGCTTTCGGGCTCGTATTCATGACGGTACTCGCAGTGGGCTATTTCGCGCACTGGCTGATATCCGAGTTGCCGCTGCCGATCGCGTTCGCGCTCGCGGCCGTGCTGTCGCCGACCGACGCGGTCGCGCTGTCGGGCATCGCCGGCCGCGGCCGGATCCCGCCGCAACTGATGCACATCCTCGAAGGCGAGGCGCTGATGAACGACGCGTCGGGCCTCGTCGCGCTGAAGTTCGCGATCGCGGCCGCGCTGACCGGCATGTTTTCGCTGCGCGCCGCCTCGGTCACGTTCGTGATCGTCGCCGCCGGCGGGCTCGCGACCGGCGCGATCGTGTCCTGGCTGTTCAGTGCGCTGTCGACGCGCTTCCTGAACGCCGAGCAGGAAGGCGATCCGGCCCCCGGCATCGTGATGACGCTGCTCGTGCCGTTCGCGGCCTACCTGTTCGCCGAGCACCTCGACCTGTCGGGCGTGCTGGCGGCCGTGTCGGCCGGGATGATGATGAACTACACGAGCTTCTCGCGCAAAAGCACCGTCGCATCGCGCGTGCGCGCCGAAAGCACGTGGGCGATGATCGAGTTCGTGTTCAACGGCATGGTGTTCATCATGCTCGGGCTGCAGTTGCCGCACATCATCGGCCGCACGCTGGTCGATGCGCACCACACGAGCGACGCGCTGGTCGGGCGGATGATCTTCAACGTCTGCGCGATGATGCTCGCGCTGTACGCGATCCGCTTCCTGTGGGTGTGGCTGCTGCGCTGGTTCGCGAGCCGCCGCGCCGCGCGCCAGGGCCTCGCGGGCACGATGGCCGGCGTGCGCACGATCGCCGTGATGACGGTGGGCGGCGTGCGCGGCGCGGTCACGCTCGCCGGCGTGCTGTCGATCCCGGTCGCGCTGTCCGACGGCGCGCCGCTGCCGGGCCGCGACACGGCGATCTTCGTCGCGTCGGCCGTGATCCTCGGCTCGCTCGTCGTCGCGGTGATCGGCCTGCCGCTGCTGCTGCGCGGCGTACGGTCGTCGCGCAACCCGCTCGGCGACGAGGAACGCGCCGCGCGCGCGGCCGCCGCGCAGGCCGCGATCCGCGCGATCGATTCGTCGCACGACGCAATCTCGGCCGATCTCGACGAATCGGGCGCCGCGCGCTGCGCGGACATCTCCGCGCGCGTAATGGACCAGTACCGCCGCCGCCTCGCCACGCTCGCCGAGGACAGCCCGACGCCGCGCGCGGAAGCCAAGCAATCCGAAGCGATGGAGCTGCAGATGCGGATCGCGGCCGTGCGCGCGGAACGTGCCGCGCTCTACCGGCTGCGCAGCAACAGCAAGATCTCCGACGAGACGCTCACGAAGCTGCTCCGCGAGATCGACCTGTCGGAGACCGCGCTGTCGACCCGCAAGAAAGGCATTCTGTGACGTACCGGCGGCCGCCGGTGCGCAACCGCCGCCCATGAAAAAACGGCGACGCTTGCGCGTCGCCGTTGCCGTTGCTGCTTCCGCATGCGGTCGCGTTACTTCGCGACCACGACCGGAATCCCCTTCAGCGTACCCGCGCCCTTCATCTCGTCGAGCGCATGCTGCACGGCCGCGCTCGTCGCCGCATCGATGCCGAGCTGCAGCGCGAGCTCGCGCTCCGCGCGCTTCACGCCGGCCAGGTTGCGCACCTTCACGTGGCCGAAGCCGCGCACGCGGGCGTGCAGGTCGGCCAGTTGCGCGACCTGCGCCGCATTGCCGGCCGTCGTCGCGGCGAGCGCACGCGCGAGCGTCGTCTCGTAGTCGTCGGCGAGCGCGCGCTCCATCCTGCGCTCGACGGTGCGGCCGAACGGATCGAGCCACGTGCCGCGCAGGCTGCGCACCCGCGCCAGCATGCCGAGCACCGGCCACATCCACTGGCCGAACACCCGCTTCTTCGGCGCGCCGCCGTCGCTGCCGGCCTTCGCGACCGTCGGCGGCGCAAGGTTGAACTTCACGCGATAGGCCTGCCCCGGCACGCCCTCGAACTGCGCCTCGAGCGCGCTGCGGAATGCGTCGTCCGTGTACAGGCGCGCGACCTCGTATTCGTCCTTGACCGCGAGCAGCCGGTAGAACGTCGTCGCGACCGCACGCGTCAACGCGTCGTCGCCCTTCGCGCGCGCCGCGCCCACCAGCGCACGGTAGCGCTCGACGTAACGCACGCCGCCGTATGCATCCAGGCGCGCCTCGCGATCGGCGATCAGCTCGGCGAGCGTCTCCGGCGCGACGTGCGCGGCCACCGCGTGACGTGCGTTCCACAACGCGTCGAGGCCCGCCGCGTCGCCGGCCGCCATCCGGCCGATCGCGAACGCGAGCTTGTTCATCGGCACCGCGACGTTGTTCAGCTCGATCGCGCGCATCATCGCGGCGAGCGACACCGGCACGAGGCCCAGCTGCCATGCATAGCCGAGCATCAGGATGTTCGCGCCGATCGAATCGCCGAGGAACTTCGCGGCGAGCGCCTGCGCATCGCAGCTCGACAGGTAGCCGTCGCCGGCCGCGTGATGCATCTTCTCCAGCAGCGCGTCCGCGTGCAGGTTCGCGTCGGGGTTCTGCACGAACGACGCGTTCGGGATCCGGTGCGTGTTGACGACGATCCGCGTGCGCTCGTGGCGCACCGTCTGCAGCGCCTCCGCGCTCGCGCCGACCACCATGTCGCACGCGAGGAGCACGTCGGCCTGCTGCGTGTCGATGCGCACCTGGTTCAGCCAGCGGTCGTTCGACGCGATCCGCACGAACGACAGCACCGAGCCGCCCTTCTGCGCGAAGCCCATGAAATCGAGCACCGACGCGCTCTTGCCCTCGAGGTGCGCGGCCATGCTGATCAGCGCGCCGACCGTCACGACGCCCGTGCCGCCGACGCCCGTCACGAGCATGTCGAACGGCGCCGCATCCAGATGCGTCGCCGGCACCGGCAGCGCATCCACGCGCGAAGCCAGCGCCGCCTCGTCGAACGCCGCGCCCGCGGCCTTCTTCAGCGCCGCGCCTTCGAGCGTCACGAAGCTCGGGCAGAAGCCGTTCACGCACGAATAGTCCTTGTTGCACGACGACTGGTCGATGCGGCGCTTGCGGCCGAGCGGCGTTTCGAGCGGCTCGACCGACAGGCAGTTCGATTGCACGCCGCAATCGCCGCAGCCTTCGCACACCGCGTCGTTGATGAACAGGCGCTTGTCCGGGTCGGGGAATTCGCCCTTCTTGCGCCGGCGGCGCTTCTCGGCCGCGCAGGTCTGGTCGTAGATCAGCACGGTGACGCCCGGCGTCTCGCGCAGCTCGCGCTGCACCGCGTCGAGCTCGCTGCGGTGATGGAAGGTGGTGCCGGTCGGGAACAGCCCGTGATGGCCGTCGTACTTCTGCGGCTCGTCCGACACGACGACGAAGCGCGACACGCCTTCCGCCTCGACCTGCCGCGCGATCTGCGGCACCGAGATGCTGCCGTCGACCGGCTGGCCGCCCGTCATCGCGACCGCGTCGTTGTAGAGGATCTTGTACGTGATGTTGGCCTTCGCGGCGACCGCCTGGCGGATCGCGAGGATGCCGGAGTGGAAGTAGGTGCCGTCGCCGAGGTTCTGGAACACGTGCTTCGTGTTGGTGAACATCGCGTGCGCGGCCCAGTCGACGCCCTCGCCGCCCATCTGGATCAGCCCGGTCGTGTCGCGCTCCATCCACGACGCCATGAAGTGGCAGCCGATGCCGGCCTGCGCGATCGAGCCTTCCGGCACCTTCGTCGACGTGTTGTGCGGGCAGCCCGAGCAGAAGTAAGGCGTGCGCTTCACCGCGTCGGCCTCGTTCGACAGGATCTGCGGCGCGACGAGATCGACGACGCGTTCGCGGCGGTCGAGCGCCGGCTTGTGCCGCGCGAGCCATTCGGCGAACACCGGCAGGATGCGCGACGGACGCAGCTCGCCGAGCTCGGACAGCAGGCAGGCGCCCGCGGCGTCGTGCTTGCCGAGCACGCGCGGGCGCGCGCCTTCCGTGCGGTTGTACAGGTAGTCCTTGATCTGCTGCTCGATGACCGGGCCCTTCTCCTCGATCACGAGCACTTCGGCCAGCCCGTCGACGAAGGTCTCGACGCGCGTCATTTCGAGCGGATACGACAGGCCGACCTTGTAGATCCGCACGCCGGCCGCGTCGAGGTCGGCCACCGTCAGGTCGAGACGGCGCAGCGCCTCCATCAGGTCGAGGTGCGCCTTGCCGCAGGTGACGATGCCGACGTTCGCCTGCGCGCTCGGCGCGATCCACTTGTCGATGCTGTGGGTGCGCGCGAAATGGCGCACCGCGTCGAGCTTCGCGGCGAGGCGCGCCTCGATCGTGAGGCTCGGCAGGTCGGGCCAGCGGTTGTGCAGGCCGCCCGCCGGCGGCGTGAAGCCTTCCGGCGCGGGCCAGTGCGTCTGCAACGCGTCGAGGTCGACGGTCGAGCCCGATTCCACCGTTTCCGAGATCGCCTTGAAACCGACCCACGCGCCCGAGTAGCGCGACAGCGCCCAGCCGTACAGGCCGAATTCGAGCATGTCGGCGATGTTCGCCGGGTTCACGACCGGCATGTGCCACGCGATCATCGCGAAATCGCTCTGGTGCGGCATCGACGACGACACGCAGCCGTGGTCGTCGCCCGCGACGACGAGCACGCCGCCATGCGGCGACGAACCGTACGCGTTGCCGTGCTTCAGCGCGTCGCCGGCGCGGTCGACACCCGGCCCCTTGCCGTACCACATCGCATACACGCCCTCGACCGTGCGCTCGGGATCGGCTTCGACGCGCTGCGTGCCGAGCACCGCCGTCCCGCCGAGTTCCTCGTTGATCGCGGGCAGGAAGCGCACGCCGCCCGCGTCGAGCAGTTTCTTCGCCTTCCACAATTGCTGATCGACCATGCCGAGCGGCGAGCCGCGGTAGCCGCTCACGAAGCCGGCCGTGTTGAGCCCCTGTTCGGTGTCGACCGCGCGCTGCATCAGCAGCAGGCGGATCAGCGCCTGCGTGCCGGTCAGGAAGATCCGGCCGCGCGTCGCGGTCAGGTTGTCGGTCAGGCGGTAGTCGGACAGGGCAGGCGTGCCGTCGACGGGCAGGCGGGCGGTCATTGGGGGGTGTCTCCTGATTGTGATGTACTGGCTGCGCGGCGGGGCGTCGGCGACGTGTGGGGGCCGGCAGCGGATGGCTCTATTTTTTCGCGCGCAGCCGAGAATGTTTTTTCTCATCTTGCTCGGACAGCCCCGCGGCGAGAAAAACTGCCCAGCTTTTTGCGTGAATTTGAGTGAGTTTTCGCGCGAGGCGGCGGGAGCAGGATGGATGGGGCGTAGCGGCGGGCGGGCCGTGCGGCGGGGAAAGGGGCGCCTGCCGGCTGGCGTTGCAGAAGCCCCCTCGAGGGTGCTCGAGCCCCGTGCACCAAGGGTTTCGGGGGGGCCGGGCCTCGCCTCTCACCGTTGCGACGCACAGTGTTCAGATTGGTCTGATGCGCCGGATGTCCACAACGCCGCTCCCCCTCGGCCGACCGGGAAGGTATGCTCACCGTTCGGTTGCACAGCGTTTCGAGTGGCATGCGGGCCGGGATATCCACATCCGGATCGCCATGCGGCTCGCTCGAACATCGACGCTCACCTTTGAGTTTCACAGTCCGGCGAGTGGGTTCCGGCGGTGGATATCCACATCGGCGGCGCCGCTTTTTTTCGATCCGCCGGTCACCCTCTCCGTTCGAAAACACAGGGGCGAGCGGGGTTCCACTGGACGGATACCCACGCCGGAACATGCCTGCCGGGCGATCGCGGGCACACGCTCACCGTTGAAATGCACAGGGCTTCGAGTGGGTCCGGCAGCCGTTATCCACGCCCCCGCCGGATACCGCCTTCCCGTGTCGCGCACGCCCTCACCGTCGCCAGTCACAGGGCTTCGAGTCGCTTGGGGCGCGGGATATCCACATGGCCGCGAATGCGCCGATCGCCAGCGCGGCGGCGGCGCGACGAGCGCCGAAGGCCCGTAACCCGCACCGGGAGCGGCTCGCCACCCGATCGGGCGCCACCGCTCACCATCGAAATACACAGGGCCACGAGTCGTTTCGGCAGCCGGATATCCACACCGGGCCCGCGTTGCGCACCTGACCGGCATGACGCGCCAGGCAGTATTCGCGGCAGAATCGGCGCGCCTCGGTGGGCGGCCAGCCGATTGCATGCCTGCACTGGCGATTGAATGACACCGTGCGCCGAGCCGCTTCAAGGAGAAGCAGCGTGCCGAAACGCTCAATGCTCGGCGGGTTGCCCACCAATCGCATACCCGCACTCGCGCTTGAACGACACCGCGCATCGAACCACTTCAAGGAATGTAGCGACGTGCCGAAATACTCGATGCTCGGCGGACGGCCCACCAATCGCAACCTCGCACTCGCGATTGAATGACACCGTGCGTCGAGCCGCATGAAGGAGTAGCGACGTGCCGAAATGCTCAATGCTCGGCGGGTTGCCCACCGATCGCATACCCGCACTCGCGATTGAATGACACCGTGCGTCGAGCCGCTTCAGGGAATGTAGCGGCGCGCCAAAACGCTCAATGCTTGGCGAACTGCCTGCCGATCGCATGCCCGCACTCGCCCTTGAACGACACCGCACGTCAAGTTGCTTCAAGGAATATAGCGGCGCAGCGAAAAACTCAATGCTCGGCGGGTTGCCCACCAATCGCATACCCGCACTCGCGCTTGAACGACACCGCGCATCGAGCCGCGTCAAGGAATGTAGCAGCGTGCCGAAATGCTCGATTGAAGGACCACGCACGCGCGCGCGCCGTTAGAATGCACGACCCTCCGGTCCGGATCTGGAACCGGATATCGGCATCGCCTCATGCACGCGGTCAGGTATCTCCCGCGCACATTCAGCTAGAATGCGCGGCGCCTCGTGCTTCGGCAAAAGCCCGAAACCCCGGCCGGAGCAGGCTCGGCGCGGGATCGCGCGCCTCCGCTCACCATCGGATTTCACAGCATTTCGCTTCGTCTCGCGGCGAGTTGTCCACACCCTTCTTCACGCATTGCGCGGTATCCGGCCATCCTCACCGGTGAAATCCACAGGGCGGCGAGTCGTTTCGACGCAAGGATATCCACAACCGGGCGAACGCAACGATCCTCTTCCGCCTGTCGCGCGCCCATCCGCGCGGCATGGCCGGGGAAAGCCGGAAAGGCTTGTCCGATGGGCCTCGGCGGCACACTCACCGTTCGGATGCACAGCGTTTCGAGTGGCTGCTGCGCGAGTTGTCCACATCGGCCAGACGCTGGCCCATCGCATCGCCTTGTGCTCCCGGATGACGTTACCCGACGATCGCCCGGACAGCCGCTGCCGGATTGCCGCCGACCAGCGTATTCGCGGGAACGCCGCGGGTAACGACGGCGCCGGCCGCGACGATCGAATTCTCGCCGACCGTCACGCCGCCGATGACCGTCGCGCCTGAACCGGTCCACACGTTCCGTTCGATCTCGATCGGCTTCGCAACGACGAAGCCGCGCCGATGGTTCGACGGGATGCCCGGACCTGATCAGGCACACATTCGGGCCGATCATCGCGTCATCGCCGATCTCGGGCACGCCCAGATCGTAAAGCGTGCAGTTCTGGTTGATGAACACGTTGTTCCCGATCCTCGTGCCGGTGCCGCCCGTTGCCTGGAACGGCGGGATTGGCAGGCCGCCGTCGTCCACCTGCATGCCGGCCCGTTCGCAGAACAACGCGCGGACTTCGGCTGCATCGCCGAATGCCAGACGGTTGACGCGCGCGGTGATCGCCATCGCCCGCTTGATCTCCGCCGGCATGGCCGCCGATCCGGGCGTTCCGCGCGGAATGATCGTGGTGCGATCGTCGGTTGCGATACGCGACTTGCCTCCGGAGATTCCGTCGTGTCGCGACAGGTCCGCGGTCCTCGCTGAATGCGCGAGTGGCCGTATGCGCGAATGCCGCGGGTCGCAACAGTCATTGCCTGGATGCCTGCTTGCATCCTGTCCGCCATTTTTTATGACTAGTTAAATAATAACTAGTTATATATTTACCCTCTTGCCGCATCAGGCTTCGCCCGGTTTTCCGCCCGCTTCATGCCGTACCGAAGGGGCATCCCGGAAGACGCGCGCAGCCGGGCGCCCCTCGCCGGGCGCCCCTGTCCGAACCGCTCGTGCTCGGGTACGCTTGGACATCCACCGAACCGACACGGCACTCAAACGCGGAGGCGCGATGAAGCTCTACTACTGGCCGAAGACCCGGGCATTCCGGGCGCTGTGGATGCTAGAGGAAACCGGCGTGGTGTACGAACTCGTGCCGATCGACCTGCGCTCGCACGAGCAGGGCAGCGACGCGTTCGTACAGGTCAACCCGATGGCCAAGCTGCCAGCCCTCGACGACGGCAGCGCGCCGTTCGCCGAATCGGGCGCCGTGCTGCTCTATCTCGCCGACCGCTGCCCGGGCGCCGGGCTCGGCGTCGCACCCGACGATCCGCTGCGCGGCCGCTTCCTCCAGTGGATGTTCTTCACGCCGACCTGCCTCGAACCGGCGATGGCCGAAAAATTCACCGGCGCATCGGGCAATCCGGTCGCATTCGGCTGGGGCAACATCACGCGCGTGCAGCGCGCGCTCGCGCAGGCGCTCGCCCACAGCCCGTGGCTCGTCGGCGACCGCTTCACCGCGGCCGACCTGCTGCTCGCCAGCACGCTGAAAATCGCGTTCGACGCGCATCTGCTGCCGCACGAAGGCGTGCTCGGCGACTATGTCGCGCGCGCGGAGGACCGCGATGCATTCCGCCGCGCTGTCGCGATCGAACACCGCGAAGCGGCGCGCCTGCTGCACGCGTGACCCGGCCGGAGCGGCGCGCGCCGCCGCCCGATCACGCCCGATCACGCCTGGGTGGCCGGGCCCCGTGCGGCGGCCCGCACGCCGGCGGACACGCCCGGCGAACCGTGCTCGCCGGGCTCGACGTCGACCGGCACGACTTCGTGAAAATGCGTGTAGTCGATGTGCGTGATGCCGTCCTCGTCGTGCATCAGGTCGACATAGCGGTGACGCCAGCGGATCTCGCCATGCACCCACGAATGACGCGCCTGCATGACCTGCGCGGTCGTCTCGTCCGAGCCTTCGATCGTGATCAGCAACGACGCGTCGCTCGCGGCAAGCGATTCGGGCGTCTCGCCGAAGAGCACGCTCGATTCGTCGATCACGTGCATCAGGTTCCAGCCGAGCAGGAAAATCGGATGCTCGCTGCGCACGAGCGGCAGGTCGTGAATCTTGCGCAGCATATAGCCCTCGCGCGAGCCCTCGACACGCATCAGCCGCAATTTCGCCTGCGCCTCGGCGATCACGTTCTGGCGAGCATTCGCGGCGCGCACCATCAGCGTCATCCGGCCGTCGAGCGGCCGCACGACCGCATAGCGCGCGAACAGGATCTTCGCCCGCGGCCGCGAAAACCGCGCGAACACGAGCCCCGTGGCCAGCGCGATGCTCGACATCCCGACGAAGATCTCGAACGTCGCGACGAGATGCGCATAGAGGGTCTGCGGATGCATGTCGCCGTAGCCGACGGTTGCAAGCGTCTCGACGCTGAAGAAGAACGCGCCGCCGAACCCGGCCGGCGACTGGTTCGCGATCGGCGCCCGGCCGAGCAGGTAGAGCGTCGCGAAACCGCCGTTGAGCAGCAGGAACAGCACGGCAAGCGACAGGAAGAACACGGGCCAGCTCACCGTCAGCGCACGGTGATAGAAGTCGCGCCAGCCGAGCGACGGCATGCCGTATGCGATCACCGGGCGGGTGCCCGACCAGATCTTGCGGCCACGGCCGCGGGAGGCTGGGGAGGACGAATCGACGTTCATCGCGCGGCGCCGGTTGCAGGGAGGCGATGAGCGTAGCATGCGCGGCCGGCGGCCGGGAATGCGGGCCGGCTCGGAACGGAAATCCGCCGGCGCCGCAACGCAAACCGGCCGCGGAAGCGGCCGGTTGCGTCGTTAGCGTGACGACCCGCGCGTGGCGGGCGCGGCGCTCACTTGCGGTCGACGATCACCTGGTCGAACGTGCCGCCGTCGGCGAAGTGGGTCTTTTGCGCATGCGCCCAGCTGCCGAAGACCTGCTCGACGCTGAACGTCTTCAGCGCCTTGAACTCGGCCGCGTGCTTCTTCAGCACGTTCGCGTCGCGCGGGCGCAGATGGTGCTGCGCGATGATCTCCTGCGCTTCCGGCGTGTACAGGTAGTCGAGATACGCCTGCGCGACCTTGCGCGTGCCCTTCTTGTCGACGACCTTGTCGACGACGGCGACGGGCGGCTCCGCGAGGATGCTCGCCGACGGATACACGGCGTCGAACTGCGCGCCCGATGCGCCGGTATCCATCAGCGCGACTTCGTTCTCGAACGTGACGAGCACGTCGCCGATGCCGCGCTGCGTAAACGTCGTGGTTGCCCCGCGGCCGCCGGAGTCGAGCACCGGTACGTTGCGGAAGATCGCCTTCTCGAAGTCGAGCGCCTGCTGGTCGGTCGCGCCCTTCTGCTTCTGGAAACCCCACGCGGCGAGATACGCGTAGCGGCCGTTGCCCGACGTCTTCGGGTTCGCGATGATCACCTGGACGCCCGGCTTCGCCAGATCGCTCCAGTCCTTGATCGCCTTCGGGTTGCCCTTGCGCACGAGAAACACCATCGTCGTCGAGTACGGCGAACTGCTGTCGGGGAAGCGTGCGCGCCAGTCCTTCGGCAGCAACTGGCCGCGCTCGGCGAGCAGGTCGATGTCGTTCGGCTGGTTCATCGTCACGACGTCGGCCTGCAGCCCCTGCAGCACCGACAGCGCCTGCGCGCTCGACGCGCCGTGCGACTGCTTGATCGTGACCGTCTCGCCCGTTTTCTGCTTGTACGCGGCGGCGAAGCTCGTGTTGATGTCCTTGTACAGCTCGCGCGTCACGTCGTACGACACGTTCAGGATCGACGTGTCCGCATGCGCGGCCGTCGCCGCCACGACCAGCGCGGCCGCCGCGCCCGTGTGCAGCCAGCGGCCGATCCCCTTGATGCTTGCCATCGTGATATGCCCCGCTTCCAGTGGTGGTGAATGTGCGTGACGGCACGCGTACGCGCTGTCATCGAAACGTAAGCGGGCATTCTAGCGGCCGGGCGCGGCGCGCCTTCCAATCAGTCGTGGAAAGCAAATCTCGAATTCTGCTAAACGGCAACGGGCGCTCGCGTACGCCGCCGATCCGGTGTTAAGATCGCCGCTCAGCCCACTCACGGTCCATCCATGTCCGCTGCCCTGCGTTCGCTCCCGATCCTTGCCGCCGTCGCGGCAGGTACGCGCGCGGCCGGGCTGAAACTGAAAAAACGACTCCTCGACTGACGGGGACGTCGCGTCCCGTCAGGCGAATGCCGGACGGGATGCCCGCAGGTCGTTTCTTTCTCCTTGCACGCACGCCTCGCTCCGGCTCTCCGCCGGCGGAACGGTTCCTTCCCACTCCGTTTCCACCATGAGGCTTTGCATGAACACACGTTTCGAAGGTATCTGGCTGCCGATCATCACGCCGTTCCACCACGGCGAAGTCGATCATGCGGCACTCGCGCGGCTGGCGCGCCACTATGCGGGCGCGGGCATCGCCGGCTTCGTCGCGGGCGCGACGACCGGTGAAGGCGTGCTGCTCGACGCGCGCGAACAGGACGCGGTGTACGCGACGCTGCGCGACGCGGCGCCCGCACTGCCGATCGTCGTCGGGCTGACCGCGAGCGCGACGCATTTCGCGGCCGCCCGCGCACGCGAACTCGCGGCGCTGCGGCCCGACGGGCTGCTCGTCACGCCGCCCGTGTACGTGCGGCCGACGCAGGACGGCATCCGCCGCCATGTCGAGGCGATCGTCGACGCCGCCGACCTGCCCGTGCTCGTCTACAACATCCCGTACCGTACCGGCGTGAACGTCGAACTGGAGACGCTGCAGGCGCTCGCGCGCGACCCGCGCGTCGCCGGCGTCAAGGAATGCGGCGGCACGCTCGACCGGATGAGCCGGCTCGTGCACGACACGCCGCTCGCGATCCTGTCCGGCGACGACAGCCAGAATTTCGTGGCGATGTGCGTCGGCGCACACGGGGCGATCGCAAGCAGCGCGCACGTGCTGCCCGAATGGCATGTGCGCATCCATGCGCTGCTGCGCGACGGCCGGCTCGCCGAGGCGCGGCGCCTGTCGGTCGCGTTGCAGCCGCTCGTCGCGGCGCTGTTCGCGGAGCCGAACCCGGCGCCGGTGAAGGCCGTGCTCGCCGCGCAAGGCTGGTGCGAAGACGGGTTACGGCTGCCGTTCGTGCCGGCGAGCGACGGGGTGCGGGCGCGGCTGGCCGCCTGCCTTGCCGCACTCGACGAAAGCGAGCCGGCTATCGCGGCGGCATGAGCCGTTCCGCCGCGAGGCAGGGGCGAGCGATGAATTCGGACCCGGCAGACTATTTCAGACTGTCAACACCAGAGACAGGCCATATCGCGCAAGATGCGCATCGGCCGTTACGAGCTGAAGCGGCTCATGCCGGGCCTGCGCGACCAGCAGGCGGTCGAACGGATCGCGATGATGGTGCGGCAAATCACGGACTGCCGCACCATGTACGGTCCGAACCGGCAGTTCGCGAATCCCGCTTGCGCCGATGGCGCGGATCAGCCTGTTCACGCCGATGTCGAGCTTGCCCAGGCCGGACTTGATGGCGACCTCCCAGATACTCGCGCTGCTGACGAAGCGTTCGTCGGCAGCCGAGATCAGCTTGCGCGCTCGTGCGCTGAGCTTCGGGTCGTTGGTCACGATCCACAGAAAGACGTGCGTATCGAGCAACAGCCGCATCAGCGTCCTTCGAACGCATCCAGCAGTTCATCGGGCAGCGGTGCGTCGAAGTCGTCGGCGATCCAGGCCTGACCTTGCAGGACTCCGAACCGAACCGGCAGCCTCGCGACCGTGTGCCGATCGGCGGATACCCCATCTCCATCGGCGGAAACCGCGACGTCGGCCCGCTGCGACGGATCGATCGGCTTGGCGCCGGTGGTGTTCGCGTTTTGCATGATGACCTCCGTTTCAGGTACCCCACTGTAGTCAGATTCTCCGGATCGATCCATTCGGCCGATCGGGAGAGGGGCGGTCGTGCCGCAGCCTGCGACGGCCATCGAACGGCGCATCAGGCCGCCAGCACCGCCCCCTCCCGCGCCGTCGCATCCCGCACCGCCTGCGTGACGATCCGCGCGAGCCGGTCGACCGTCGGCGTCGCCGACGACGCGCGCCGCAGCAGGATCAGCGGCAGGCCCGGCAGTGCCGGCAGCCCGCACGACGCGGCGTCGAGCGCCCGCACCGACGCCGGCAGCCCGTAATGCGAGCGCACCGTCAGCCCGAGGCCGGCGGCCGCCGCGGCCCAGAGCCCGGCGAGACTCGGCGTCGTGAATGCAATGCGCCACGGCATGCCCGCACGGTCGAGCGCATCGGTCGCCGCGCCGAAGAACCGGCACGGCCGGTCGAACACGACGAGCGGCAGCGGCTCGTCCGGCGAGTACACGGCACGGCCGCCTGTACCGCCCGTCCCCCCCGCACCGTGTGCCGCTCCCGCCTCGCCGCCGTCCGGCATGCCGAACCCGCCAGCGCCCACCGCACCGATCCATTGCATCGGCACCTGCGCGATCGTCTCGCTGTCGACGCCCGCCCGCGCCACCCGCGCCGCCGACGCCGGATCGCCCCACACCAGCGCCAGATCGAGCTGATTCGCATCGAGCCGGTCGAGCAGGTCGGCATTGCGCGCCACGCGCGCCTCGATCCTCACCTTCGGATGCGCGCGCGCGAAGCGCCCGAGCACGTCGGGCAGGATCGCCTCGCCGAAATCCTCCTGCAGCCCGACGCGCACCCAGCCGTCGAGATTCACGCCGCGCACGGCCGCCGCCGCTTCGTCGTTCAGCTCGACCATCCGCCGCGCATAGCGCAGCATCGCGTCGCCGGCATCGGTCAGCGCGAGCCCGCGCCCGGCCTTCACGAACAACGGCGTGCCCGCCTGCTCCTCGAGCTTGCGGATCTGCGCGCTCACCGCCGACGACGAGCGCGCGACGCGGTCGGCCGCCTTCGCGAAACTGCCGAGATCCACGCCCGCGACGAGGCTGCGCAGCGCCGCCACGTCGAAGTTGGGCCGCGCCAGCGCAGCCTCGGCCAGCGCCAGCGGCTCGCCACCGCGCGCGAGATCGTGTCCGGACATATCAATCATCCTGTTTTATCGAACGATTTATACGAAACTTTCCAATTTTCAGGATGAATGTAGGCCGCCAGACTGTGCCTGTCAATTTCCAACCGGGCCTGCCGTCATGGATACCTCCTGCATCGCTTCCCCCTCCCCGTCTGCCCGCGACGTGCGCGGCCCGGCTCATCGCTGGCGCGTGCTGGCGGCCGGCGTCGCCGCGAACATGAGCTTCTCCGCCGCCGCGGCGGGCATTCCGACCACGGCCGTGTGGATGCGCACGGCCTATCGCCTCGATAACGGCGCGCTCGGCCTCGTGCTCGGCGCACTCGGCTTCGGCGTCGCGCTGTCCGAGTTGCCGTGGGGAATCGCCGCCGATCGCTTCGGCGATCGGCGCGTGCTGCTGACCGGGCTCGTCGCGACGGCCGCGATGCTCGCGCTGATGGTATGCACGATCGTCCCGACCTCGCACACGGTGCCGCCGTTGATGCACGTCGTCGCGGCAATGTGCTGTGTCGGCCTGCTCGGCGGCAGCGTGAACGGATCGAGCGGACGCGCGGTGATGCGCTGGTTCGGCGAACGCGAGCGCGGGCTCGCGATGAGCATCCGCCAGACGGCCGTGCCGCTCGGCGGCGGCGTCGGCGCGGCGCTGCTGCCGTCGCTCGCGTCGCATTCCGGTTTCGCCGCGGTGTTCGGTGCGCTGATGCTGATGTGCGCGGGATCGGCCGTGCTCACCTGGCGCTGGCTGCGCGAACCGCCCGCCGAGCCTGCCGACGCGCCGCTCGCCACGCATCGCCCCGCCGCGTCGCCGCCCGCCCGGCACGCCCGCAACCCGCTCGCGAGCGGCCCCGTATGGCGCATCGTGTTCGGCATCGGCCTGCTGTGCGCGCCGCAGTTCGCGGTACTCACGTTCGCGACGGTGTTCCTGCACGACTTCGGCCGGCTCGGGCTCGCCGGCATCAGCACGGCGATGGTCGTGCTGCAGCTCGGCGCGATGGCGATGCGCGTCTGGAGCGGCCGCCATACCGACCGGCACGGCAACCGGCGCGCGTACCTGCGGGGTTCCGTCTACGTCGCGACGGGCTCGTTCGCGCTGCTCGCCGCCGCGACGGCCGGCAGCCCGCACGTGCCGCTCGCCGCGATCGTCGCGATTCTCGTATTCGCGGGCATCTGCGTATCGGCGTGGCACGGCGTCGCGTACACGGAACTCGCGACGCTCGCGGGCGCGAACCACGCGGGCACCGCGCTCGGGATGGCGAACACGATCGTCTACCTCGGGCTGTTCGCGACGCCGCTCGCGATTCCGCTGCTGCTGGCGCATGCGTCATGGAGCATCGTGTGGCTCGCCGCGGCCGCCTGCGCGGGCGCGACGCTGCCGCTGTTCCCGAGGTCGCGCTAGGGTCTGCTCAGAACCGGTAGACGGCGGACAGCATCGCCGAGCGCCCGTCGCCCAGCTCGACCGCCGACGAGCGCGATGCGCTGCCCGCCTGCTGCCGCACGCGCTCGACATACGCGCGGTCGAACAGGTTGTCGACGTTGAGCTGGAACCGCAGCCGCCGGCTCACCTCGTAGCTGGCCATCAGGTTGTGCACCCAGTACGCGCCGAGCGTGCCGTTGCCCTCCGAGGTCACGTTGCGCCGGCCGACGAAATGCGAGCCATAGCCGATCGTCCAGCCGGCCGGCAACCGGTAGGTCGTCCACAGGTTGAACGCATGGCGCGGCGTGTTGCCGAGCGCCTGCCCGTCGCGGCGCGGCGACGACGGCGAACGCAGCGTGACGCTCGCCAGGTACGTGTAGTTCGCGAAGACGTCCCAACCCGGCGTGACCTTGCCCGCCGCGCCGAGCTCGAACCCGCGCACGCGCTGCTTGCCGGCCATCTGGTAGCTGCCGTCCGCCATCCGCTCGCGCGCGTTGTTCTTTTGCGTCTGGAACAGCGCGGCATTCAGCGCGAGGCCCGCGAGGCCCTCCCACTTCGCGCCGAGTTCGACGCTCTCGTTCTTCTCCGGCGCGAGACCGCCCGTCTCCGCGCTCACGCCGGACCCCGTCGTCACCAGAAACTCGGCCGACGGATTGAACGACGTGCCGTACGCGACGTACACGCGGTCGTTCGCGGTCGGCTTGAACACCAGCCCCGCGCGCGTGCTGAAATGCCGGTCGGTGCTGTCCGCGCGCTCGGTCGGCTTGCCGGCCGGCGTGCTCCGCGACCAGCCGTCGATCCAGTCGTGGCGCAGCCCGACGTCGAGATCCCAGTGCTCGCCGAACGAGATCGTGTCGAACGCGTAGAGCGCCTTCACGTCGAGCGCCGTGTCGTTGCGCCCGCTGTCCTGCCGCTGCGCGGGGCCGGCCCAGTAACCGGGCGGCGCGGACAACGCATAGCCGTCCGCCGGGAAATAGCGCGCCAGCCCGTACGAATAGGTCGTGCGCCCGTACGTCTCGCGCGACAGCTCGAAGCCCGCGACGAGCGTGTGACCGACGCCGAACGTACCGAACTCGCTCGTCACGTTCGTCTGGTTCGCCCACATCGAGGTGGACGAATCGCGCCCGTAGCCCTGCGGCCCGGCCGGCTTGTAGCGCCCGGGCGGCAAGCCGTCGAGATTCACGTGCGATGCGGAAATCACGGTGTCGCGATGCAGGTGCGCATAGCGGCTCAGGTTCTGCAGCTTCAGGCCCGGCGAAACATCGTGCTCGGCCTTCACGGTGAACGTGTCGGATTCGATGCGCTCGCGATCCAGGTTGCGCCAGCCGAAATAACTGTCGCGCGCCACGCCGCCCAGCACCTGGCCGTCCCGTGCGGGAAGCCCGTAGTCGGGCAGGTTGTTGTCGTACTGGTGGAAATAGCCGAGCGTCACGCGCGTGGGCGTGCCGAGGCCGAACGCGACCGACGGCGCGACGCCCCAGCGCCGCTTGCGGATGTCGTCGCGCCCGGGCACGTCGTTCACGTGCGCCATCGCGTTCAGCCGGAATACGGCCTTGCCGTCGCTGCCCGGCAGCGGCCGGTTCGCGTCGAGCGTCACGCGCCGGTAGCCGGACGTGCCGAGCACCGTCCCGGCCTCGACGAACGCCCCGGCCTTCGGCGTCTTGCTGATCAGGTTCACCGACCCGCCCGTCGTACCCGCGCCGCCGAACACCGAATTCGGCCCCTTGATCACCTCGACCGCCTCGAGATTGAACAGGTCGCTGCGGTTGTTCTGCGCGCTGTCGCGCAAGCCGTCGAGCTGCAGGTTCGCGTTCGCGCCGAAACCGCGAATGTTGAACAGGTCGCCGGACCCGCCGCCGCCCTCGCCCGCGTTGAACGTGATGCCGGCCACGTTGGCCAGCGCTTCGCGCAGGCTCGTGGCCTGCTGCTCGTCGAGCACCGTGCGCGGCACGACGGTGATCGTCTGCGGCACGTCGAGCAGCGGAATCGCGTATTTCGCGGAGCCCGAGCTGTCGACGCGCGAACCGGCGTCGCGATCGCCCTGCACGACGATCGGATTCAGGTGCGGCGCCTGCCGGGACGGCTCGGCCTCTTCCGCGCCCGCAGGCACGGACGCACAGGTCATCATCGCGAATGCGACGGAGGTCGTCGCGCGACGCGGCGGCGTCGCGCTCGACAGGATCGAACGGGTCATGTCCATTTCACCTCACCAATGAGAACGACTCTCATTCAAGCGAAAGCGGCATGACATGACAATTGGACGTGTATGAAATACGTTATCCGAACGAATCCGGACACGGCGCGCCCCGCCGCGCGTCGCATCGCGCGTCCGCGTAAAAGTGCCCGGCCCGCATCGCATGCCGGGAAATATTGCCGCCCCGCGATCACGCGGCAGTCGCAAACGATTCACCGAAACGTCGCATCGCGTCGGCATACTCGAAAACGTTTCCCGATCAGCCTGCCAGGAGAGAAGTCATGCGTCGCGTTTCCGCCGTCGCCGTTCTTTGTGCCGCCGCGTTGGTCGCCGCCTGCAGCGACGACGCGCCGCACGACGCCAACGCGACCGGCGCCTCGCAGCAGGCCGGCGCATCGGCCGGCTCCGCCAGCGCATTCAACAGCGATGCGGCCGCGAACGCCGCCGCATCCGATGCCGCGCCGCTCGCGCCGCCCGTCGTGCACTACCCGCCCGACGACGACGACGCGAAGTCCGCGGTGAACCCGGCCGCATCGAGTACCGCCGCGTCGTCGCCAGGCTGATCCCGCCGCTTTCGTCCCCCCGACCGCAGAACCGAGGTGAAATAACATGACGTCATCCAGCCGCCGCCGCTTCCTGCATACCGTCGCACAATCCGCGGGCGCCGCCGTCGCGCTCAACGCGTTTCCCGAATCGATCCGCCGCGCACTCGCGATTCCCGCCGCGCGCGGCACCGGCACGATTCGCGATGTCGAGCACATCGTCGTGTTCATGCAGGAAAACCGCTCGTTCGATCATTATTTCGGACACCTGCGCGGCGTGCGCGGCTACAACGACCGCTTCCCGATCCCGCTGCCGAACGGCCAGCCGGTGTGGTACCAGCCGTCGAAGGCCAACCCGGGCAAGCCGGTGCTGCCGTTCCGGCTCAACACGCTGACGACGAGCGCGCAGTGCGTCGGCGACCTCGACCACTCGTGGTACAAGACGCAGGCGGCGATCGACGGCGGCCGCTACGACCAGTGGCCCGCGAACAAGACCGACATGACGATGGGCTACCACGTGCGCGAGGACATCCCGTTCCACTACGCGCTCGCCGACGCGTTCACCGTGTGCGACAACTACTTCTGCTCGCTGCCGGGGCCGACGCACCCGAACCGCGCATATCTGATGACGGGCACGGTCGACCCGACCGGCAAGTTCGGCGGCCCGCTGCTCGACAACAACGACTACGTCGACGGCGACGGCCCGCCCACCTACCAGCTGCTGTCGTGGACGACCTTCCCCGAGCGTCTCGAAGCGCACGGCGTGTCGTGGCAGATCTACCAGCAGGGCACGACGGGCAGCGATCCGTACAACGGCAACTACGGCACGAACGTGCTGCAGAACTTCGCGAACTTCATCAACGCGCAGCCCGGCTCGTCGCTGTACCAGCGCGCGCAGACGGTGCGCACGCTCGACAACCTGAAGGACGACGTGATCAACGACCGGCTGCCGCAGGTGTCGTGGCTGTGTCCGCCCGCCGCGTTCTCCGAGCACCCGAAGTACACGCCCGCGTACGGCGCGAACTACACGTCGCAGATCCTCGATGCGCTCACGTCGAACCCGGACGTGTGGCGCAAGACCGTGCTGTTCATCATGTACGACGAGAACGACGGCTTCTTCGACCACATCGTGCCGCCGCAGCCGCCGACGTCGGCCGCGCAGGGTGCGTCGACCGTGACGACCGACGGCGAACTGCATACGGTCGTGAACCCCGGCCGCGGCGGCAGCTACACGGCCGACGGCCTGCCGTACGGCCTCGGGCCGCGCGTACCGATGACGGTCGTATCGCCGTGGACGAAGGGCGGCTTCGTCTGCTCGCAGGTGTTCGACCACACGTCGGTGATCCGCTTCATCGGCGAGCGTTTCGGCGTCGCCGAGCCGAACATCACGCCGTGGCGCCGCACGGTCTGCGGCGACCTCACCGCCGCGTTCGACTTCCGCTCGTCGGATGCGTCGTTCCCGCCGCTGCCCGACACGAGCCAGTACCGCTCGATCGCCGACCAGCAGTGCACGTCGCAGCCCGCGCCGACCGTGCCCGCGTCGCCGTCGCCGATCGACCCGCAGGAGCCCGGCGTGCGGCCGGCGCGCGCGCTGCCGTACGAACTGCACGTGAACGCAAGCATCGACGGCGGGACCCGGCTGCGCATCGAGTTCGCGAACCGCGGCAACCAGGGCGCGCACTTCCACGTGTACGCGACGAACCGCACCGACGGCCCGTGGCGCTATACGGTCGGCGCGCGCCGCCTGCTGCACGCGGACTTCGACCTGACGGTGACGAACGGCGTGTATGCCTTCTCGGTGTACGGGCCGAACGGCTTCGTGCGTGTGTTCTCGGGCAACGTGTCGGCCGCGGCCGCGCCGAACCGCAACCCGGCACTGCCGGAAGCGAAGGCCGGCTACGACATCGCGAACGGGAACCTGTACCTGAAGCTGCGCAACCACGGCGGCGCGCACGTCACGCTGACCCTGACCGACAACGCGTACGGTGCGCCGGCGCGGCACGTGACACTGCACGGCGGCGAGGAGCGCGTCGAGCAATGGGCGCTCGCGTCGAGCCATCACTGGTATGACGTAACGGTGAGCGACGGCGCCGCCGGCACGTTCTCGCGCCGTTTCGCGGGCCACGTCGAAAACGGCCGGCCGAGCTATTCGGATCCGGCCGCGGTGCAGCCCGTCTCAGCGTCGTAGTCGCGGCGGCGCGGCGTGGCGCGGCACCCGGCGTGCCGCACGCGTCGCCCGCCCGGCCCGTCAGACCGCGTGCGCGAGCGCGCGGTCGACGAGTTCGGCCTCGAAGCCGTCGTCCGCGTCGCGAAAGCGCAGCGGCGCCGCGCAGTGGACGAGCGTGTCGACGAAGTATTTCGCGCGCGGCCACGGCCCGAAGCCGGCCGCGGTATTGATGTGCCCGGCATCGCCGAGATTCACGAACGCGCTGCCCAGGCGCTGCGCGAGCGTGCGCGCATCGTCCAGCGGCATCCACGGATCGGTCTCGCTGCCGATCACGATCGACGGCACGGCAAGCCGGCGCGCGTCGAACGCCCCGGCGAACGTGAATTTCTTCGGACTGGCGGGCGCGACCAGCAGCACGCCCGCGACGTCGCCCGCCTCGTGTAGTTGCGCGAGCGCATGGGCGGCCGCAAGGCAGCCGAAGCTGTGCGCGGCCAGCACGAACGGGCCGCGCTCGCGATCGAGCAACGCGCGCACGGATTGCGCCCAGCGCACGAGATCGGGCGCGTCCCAGTCGTCCTGTTCGACGCGCAGCGAGCGCGGGAACTGCCGCTCGAGCCAGGTCTGCCAGTGAGCGCCTTCGCTGCCGTGCAGGCCCGGAACGGTGACGAGCCGAGGCGGCCACGCCGATTTGCTGCATGCGCGCATGATTGCCCTCGCTTGCTTGAAGACGGGATTCGATTGTGGCGCGGCGCACCCGGCGGCCGAACCAATATTTTGTGCTTTGCTTTCGCGCGGGCCGTCCGGCCGGCCTGCCTGCGTGCCGGCGCGCGATGCGCCGCGAAACCGTAGAATGTGGGCTTCCCGTCAGCTTCACACCGAACCGGGCCGGGCGCCGACGCGCCGGGCCCCGCCGTCAGGAGACGCCCGATGTCCGTTACGCCCGCCGGCGCACCGCGCCCGGCCCCTCCCGCCGCTCCCGTGACACACACTGCCGGTGCGCGCGCTGCCGGTGCGCGCGCCATCGCACCATGAAGCTCCTGTTCCATTCGCCGCACCAGGAAGCCGGCGCATGGCGCGACGAGATCGCCCGCGCGCTGCCGGAAGCCGAATTGCGCACATGGCGGCCGGGCGATACGGCCGCCGCCGACTACGCACTCGTCTGGCGCGCGCCGCGCGAATTCTTCACGCCGCGCGACGGCCTGCGGGCGATCTTCAACCTCGGCGCCGGCGTCGACGCACTGCTCGCGCTCGACCGCGCGCATCCGGGCACGCTGCCCGCGCACGTGCCGCTGGTGCGGCTGGAAGATACGGGCATGACGCGGCAAATGGTCGAATACGTGACGCACGCGGTGCTGCGCTACCTGCGCCGCTTCGACGAATACGACGCGCAGCAGCGCGAGCGCCGCTGGCAGCCGCTCGAACCGCATGCGCACGCGCGCTTCACCGTCGCGGTGCTCGGCCTCGGCGTGCTCGGCGCGCAGGTCGCGCGCGCGCTCGCCGCGCTCGGCCTGCCCGTGCGCGGCTACAGCCGCGGCGCGAAGCAGCTCGACGGCATCGCCACCTTCGCCGGCGACGGCGCGCTCGACGCGTGCCTCGACGGCGCGAAAGTGCTCGTCAACCTGCTGCCGAGCACGCCCGACACCGACGGCATCCTGTCGTCGCGCACGTTCGCGCGGCTCGCGCCCGGCGCCTACCTCGTCAACGTCGCGCGCGGCGCGCACCTCGTCGAGGCCGACCTGCTCGACGCGCTCGCGAGCGGCCGGATCGCCGCGGCCACGCTCGACGTGTTCCAGCACGAACCGCTGCCGGCGGACCATCCGTTCTGGCAAGCGCCGCGCATCACGATCACGCCGCACAGCTCGGCCGAGACGCTGCACGTGGAAGCCGTCGAGCAGATTGCCGGCAAGATCCGCGCGCTCGAGCGCGGCGAGCGCGTCGGCGGCATCGTCGACTACGCGCGCGGCTACTGAACCCCGCCCTACGAACAATCAGGAGACAACCATGACGTTCCCCACCGCCGTCAAGATCGTCGAAGTCGGCCCGCGCGACGGCCTGCAGAACGAGAAGACCTTCGTGCCGACCGACGTGAAGGTCGCGCTCGTCGACCGGCTGTCGCGCGCCGGCTTCCGCAACATCGAGGCCGCGTCGTTCGTGTCGCCGAAATGGGTGCCGCAGATGGCCGACGGCGCCGACGTGATGGCCGGCATCGAGCGCCGCGCGGGGACCGTGTACTCGGTGCTCACGCCGAACCTGAAGGGCTTCGAGAATGCGCTCGCCGCGCGCGCCGACGAAGTCGTGATCTTCGGCGCGGCGAGCGAAGCGTTCTCGCAGCGCAACATCAACTGCAGCATCGCCGAGAGCATCGCGCGCTTCGAGCCGGTGGCGAAGGCGGCGAAGAACGCAGGCCTGCGGCTGCGCGGCAGCGTGTCGTGCACGCTCGGCTGCCCGTACCAGGGCGAGGTGCCCGTCGCGTCGGTCGTCGACGTCGTCGAACGCTTCGCCGCGCTCGGCTGCGACGAGATCGACATCGCCGACACGATCGGCGTCGGCACGCCGAAGCGCACGCGCGAAGTGCTCTCGGCCGTCACGCGCGTGTTCCCGCGCGAACGCCTGTCGGGCCACTTCCACGACACCTACGGCCAGGCGCTCGCGAACATCTACGCGGCGCTGTTCGAGGGCATCGAGATCTTCCATGCATCGGTCGCGGGCCTCGGCGGCTGCCCGTATGCGAAGGGGGCGACCGGCAACGTCGCGACCGAGGACGTGCTGTACCTGATGCAGGGCCTCGGCATCGACACCGGCGTCGATCTCGCGCAGGTCGTCGCCGCCGGCGACTTCATCTCCACCGCGATCGGCCGCGCGAACGTGTCGCGCGCCGGTCGCGCGCTGCTTGCCAAGGCGCAAGGCGCGGCCGACGCCGCGAACTGCGCGTGATCCCGCTTTTCGATGGAATGTTCCACATGACCTCACCCGCTTCATTCGACACCCTCCCCGATTCAGCGCGACGCGTCGCGCTGCTGCTGCGCGAGCGCGGCCATGCGAAAGACATCGTGATGCTCGCCGAGACCGGCAAGACCTCCGCCGAAGCCGCGGCCGGGCTCGGCTGCTCGGTCGCGCAGATCGCGAAGTCGATCCTGTTTCGCCGCCAGTCGGACGGCGCGCCCGTGCTCGTGGTGGCGAGCGGCGTCAACCGCGTCGACGAGAGCAAGGTCGCCGCGCAGGTCGGCGCGGTCGGCCGCGCGGACGCGAAGTTCGTGCGCGACAACACCGGCTATGCGATCGGCGGCGTCTGCCCGATCGGCCATCTGGTCGAACCCGTCACGCTGATCGACGCCGACTTGCTCGAGCTCGACAGCCTGTGGGCGGCCGCCGGCCATCCGCACGCGGTGTTCAACCTGTCGCCGCACGAACTCGTGTCGCTGACCGGCGCGCCGGTCGCGGACGTCGCATTGCGGGAGTCCGCATGAGCGACGTGACGGTGCCGGCCGGCACGGTCGCCTCGCCGTGCACGGACGTATGCCGGATCGATCCGCGCACCGACTGGTGCGCGGGCTGCCTGCGCACGCGCGACGAGATCAAGCACTGGCGCGCGTCGGACGACGACGCGAGGCGCGCGCTGCTCGCGCGGCTCGATGCGCGCCGGCGCCTGCTCGCGGGGAGCGAAACATAAAAAAAAAGCCGTTCGGCCTCAAGGGCGAACGGCGTCGAGATCGGAATCCTGTGAACGTGATCAACGTCACAGCCCGCATCATACGAGCGACGCGGCCGCATCGCATCGGGTGTTTCCCTACAGCTTCTTACAGCATTTTTCCTGCGCGTACGCGGGCCGCTTTCGTGCACCGTTCAAGCGCCATTCGCGCGCCATCCGCCTGCCGTATCCGCGCCCCACGTTCGCCATCCGGCGCTGCGCGGCGGCACCGAATCGCACGACCGTTTCAGTTGCCGACCGCCGCGCGACGGGCGGGCACGATACGCCAGCCGAGATTCACGCCGGCCGCCGCGAGCAGGATCAGCAGCGCGCCGAACACCTGCGTCCACGCCAGCGTCTGCCCGAACGCGACATGGTCGACGACGATCGCGACGACCGGATAGACGAACGAAAGCGCGCCGGTCATCGCGGTCGGCAGCTTCTGGATCGCCCCGTACAGCAGCACGTACATCAGACCCGTGTTGACGACGCCGAGCACGACGAGATCGAGCCACTGCGCGGCCGTCGCGGGCAACGTGCCGAAGTGCGCGAACGGCGCGAGCAGCACGACGCCGAGGCCGGCCTGCAGCAGCGCGAGCAGATGCGGCGGCGTGCCCTTCAGGTGTTTCGTCACGATCGACGAGATCGCATACAGGAACGCCGCGCCGAGCGACAGCGCGACGCCTTCCAGATATTCGCCCGGCACCGCGAGCACGGCCGGCTCGACGCGCACCACGGCCACGAGCCCGGCGAATGCGAGCACGAGCCACGCGAGCGTCGACGCGGTGATCCGCTCGCGGAACACGATCGCGCCGAGCGCGACGAGCATGAACGGCTGCGTGTTGTAGACGGCGGTCGCCATCGAGATCGACGCGCGCGAATAGGCGGCGAACAGCAGCAGCCAGTTCGCGACGATCGCGACGCTGCCGAGCGTCGCGAGCGCGAGCATCCGCGGCGAGAACCGGGCGCGGCGCAGGAAGCCGTACGCCGCGCAGACGATCGCGAGCGTCGCGGCGCCGAACAGGCAGCGGAAGAACACGACATTCGTGAGCGGCTGCCGCGACGACATCACGAGCCAGCCGATCGTGCCGGACATCACCATCGCGACGACCATCTCGGCGGCGCCGCGGCGAATTTCATTCGAAGCCATCGGAAACTCCGTAAAAGAGCGGGGATGACTTCGATTCTAGAAACTTGCCTTCGCGACAACCATGGCTAAACTGAAGCCAGACGCCCCATTTACCTTCGAAAGCAAAGCGATCATGCCGAAACGCCTTTCCCCGCCCGCCGTCGCGTCGCTGGACGCGACCGACCGCGCCATCGTCGCGGCGCTGGCCGACGATGCGCGCATCGCGACCAGCGAGCTCGCACGGCAGATCGGGCTGTCGGCGCCCGCGACCGCCGACCGCGTGCGGCGGCTCGAGGCGCAAGGCGTGATCGCCGCGTTCACGGTCGAGCTCGACCCGCGCGCGCTCGGCTACACGCTGCAGGCGATCGTCCGCGTGAAGCCGCTGCCGGGCCAGTTGCACCTGGTCGAGGATTTGCTGCGGCGGATTCCCGAATTCGTCGAATGCGACAAGGTGACCGGCGACGACTGCTTCGTCTGCCGGCTCTACCTGCGCACGATCGGGCACCTCGACGACATCCTGTCGAAGGTGACGGAGCGCGCGGAGACGAGCACCGCGATCGTGAAATCGACGCCCGTGCCGCGCCGGCTGCCGCCGCTCGTCGAGGACGACGACGCGCACCGCTGAGCGGCCGCCTGACGCGCCGCCCGCGCGCCGCGTCAGGCGGCCGGGTCGCGCGCCTCGAAGAATGCGAGCAGCTCGTCGATCAGCGCGACGGGCGCTTCTTCCGGAATGTAGTGCCCGCACGCGAGCGCGCGGCCGCTGACGTCGCGCGCGACGCGACGCCATTCGTCGAGCGGATCGAAGCAGCGGCCGACGACGCCGTCCTCGCCCCACAGCACGCGCAGCGGGCACGCAACCTTGTTGCCGCGCTCGAGATCCGCCCGGTCGTGCTCGAGATCGATCGTCGCCGACGCGCGATAGTCCTCGCACATCGCATGCACGGCGCCCGGCTGCGCGAGCGCGGCGCGGTACGCGTCGAGCGCCTCGGGCGCGAACGGCGCGAGCCCGGCCGACCGGTTGCCCATCACGCGCTCGATGTACGCATCGGTATGCCCGCCGATCAGCGTCTCGGGCAGCGGCTCGGGCTGGATCAGGAAGAACCAGTGGAAGTACGCGGTCGCGAACGCGCGATCGGTCTTCTCGTACATCGCGAGCGTCGGCGCGATGTCGAGCAGCATCATCCGCTCGACGGCGTCCGCGTGATCGAGCGCGAGCCGGTGCGCGACCCGGGCGCCGCGATCGTGCGCGCAGACATGGAAGTGCTCGAAACCGAAATGCCGCATCACGGCGACCTGGTCGGCCGCCATCGCGCGTTTCGAATACGGCGCGTGCCGCGCGTCGCTCGGCGGCTTGCCCGACGCGCCGTAGCCGCGCAGGTCGGTGGCGATCACCGTGAAGTGATTCGCGAGCGTCGCCGCGACGCGATGCCAGATCATGTGGGTTTGCGGATGCCCGTGCAGCAACAGAAGCGGCGGACCCGCGCCTCCCTTGACACCGAAGATGTCGGTGTCCTGCACCGTCACGCGAAACGGTGCAAACGCCTCAAACGACATGGTTTGTTTCTCGTTGGTTTGTTATGGCGTTTATTTTAGGAGCGCCCGCGCATCTCCACAGCGCGACAACACCCGGAAACCGTAGAAAGAGAACACTCACTCGATTGCCGCCCCACCGCGCATTTTGTTAAGCTCGCGTAGAATCGCACGACCGTTCGTATTAATATGAACGGCCGCGTTTCGCGACTACACTCGAATCACCGTTCGTACGCATAGCAGGCTGTCGGCATCGGCGCGAGCGCGCGGCTGCCGGCCGCCCCTGGAGACTGGAGACATCACATGGCATTGCCCGCTGTCCTGCAGAACCTGACGCTGCCCGTCATCGCGTCGCCGATGTTCATCGTCAGCTACCCCGAACTCGTGCTCGCACAATGCAAGGCGGGCATCGTCGGTTCGTTCCCCGCGCTCAACGCGCGCCCGGCCGAGCTGCTCGACGAGTGGCTCACGCAGATCCAGGCGGAGCTGGCCGACCACCGGGCGAAACACCCCGATGCGACGATCGGCCCGATCGCGGTCAACCAGATCGTCCACCAGTCGAATGCGCGGCTCGAGCACGACGTGCGCGTGTGCGTCGAGCACAAGGTGCCGATCTTCATCACGAGCCTGCGCGCGCCGGCGCGCGAGATCGTCGACGCGGTGCACAGCTACGGCGGCATCGTGCTGCACGACGTGATCAACCTGCGCCACGCGCAGAAGGCGCTCGAAGCCGGCGTCGACGGGCTGATCCTCGTCGCGGCCGGCGCGGGCGGCCACGCGGGCACGACGTCGCCGTTCGCGCTGGTCGGCGAAGTCCGCCAGATCTTCGACGGCCCGATCGTGCTGTCCGGCTCGATCGCGAACGGCGGCTCGATCCTCGCCGCGCAGGCGATGGGCGCCGATTTCGCCTACATGGGCACGCGCTTCATCGCGACGCAGGAAGCGCACGCGATCGACGACTACAAGCACGCGATCCTCAACGCGAAATCGTCGGACATCATCTACACGAACCTGTTCACGGGCGTGCACGGCAACTACATCCGCGAGAGCATCGAGAAGGCCGGCCTCGATCCGGACGCGCTGCCGGAATCGGACAAGACGAAGATGAACTTCGGCGGCGACAAGACGAAGGCGTGGAAGGACATCTGGGGCGCGGGCCAGGGCGTCGGCCTGATGGACGACCTGCCGAGCGTCGGCGCGCTGGTCGAGCGGCTGAAGCGCGAGTACGACGACGCGAAGGCGCGGCTCGGCATCCCGCGCTGACGGAGGCGGCGGCCGTCGCGGCCGCCATCGGCGCGCACGCGCCGGCCCCAAGCAAAAAAAGCGCGAACCGCAGCGGTTCGCGCTTTTTCATTGCCCTGCCGCAGCGCGGCCAACGGCTCAGACCACGCGCTTCATCCGCGTGATCGGCAGCACGCGCAGGCGCGATTCGATCGACGGGCACAGCGACTGCCCCTCGAAACGCGCGGCCAGGAAATCGACGAACGACCGCACCTTCGCGGACACGTGACGACGGCTTGCATACACCGCATAGATCGGCGCCTCGTGCGGCGGCACCGAATCGAGCAGCACCGGCACGAGGCGGCCGGACTCGATGTCGTCGCCGACCACCTCGGTGCCGAGCAGCGCGATGCCCGCGCCCGAGAGCACGGCCGCACGCAGCCCTTCGAGATGATTCACGATCAGGTTGCCGTTCAGGCTCACGCGAGACGCGGCGGCCGCATCGATCACCAGCGAGTCGAGCATCGTCGAATTCGAATCGCGCCGCAGGTAGTTGTGGTGCGCGAGGTCCGCAATCGTATCGGGCGTGCCGTGCTTCTCGAGATACTCGGGCGACGCGACCAGCAGGATGTGCGCGGTCGCGATCTGCCGCGCGACCAGCGACGACGATTTCAGTCCGTTCGGCGCCGCACGCACCGCGACGTCGTAGCCTTCCTCGATCAGGTCGACCACGCGATCGGACAGCGTCATGTCGACGGTCACGTCCGGGAACCGGCCCGCGTAATCGGTGACGGCCTGCATCACGTGCCGTAGCCCGAACGCGGATAGCGACGTCACGCGCAGCCTGCCTTGCGGCACCACGCTCGCGGCGCCGACAGCCTGCCCGGCTTCGTCGAGTTCAGACAGCGCCTGCACGAGACGCTCGTAGTATTCGCGTCCGGCCTCGGTAGGCGCGACGCGTCGGGTCGTGCGATGCAGCAGTCGCGCACCGAGCTGTTGCTCGAGATGCATCACGTGCTTGCTCGCCATCGCAGCCGACATCTGCATGCGTTCGGCCGCGCCGACGAAGCTGCCCACTTCGACGACGTAGCGAAACACATTCATGCTGACGAGGGTATCCATCGAACTAGCTCGTAATGACGGGGGAATGGTCCAATTACGAGATAGGGTAACAAAGGCGAGGAAACAGAAAGGTCAAGAAAGGCAAAACGGCGCCGTGGTCAACGGCGCCGTTTTTGGCGGGAAAACATGCAGTCTGGACGCGATTTTCGCGCGCGCCCCGCGCAGCGGTCGCGCGCGTCAGAACTTCGCGCGGATGCCGGCGCCGAACGTGTTGCCGGTCGACAGGCTGCTGATGTGATCGTTCATGTACGCGGCGTAGACGTCGGTGCGCTTCGACAGCGGATAGTCGTAGCCCACCGCCCAGGTCTGGCGCGTCTGGTCGAGGCCGCCCGCATCGCGCGAATACGCGTACGACGCCATCGCGCTGCCCACGCCGAGCGGCACCGACACGCCGCCCTGCGCGGTGTTCACGTGCCAGCTGCCCGCGACCTGGTCATTCTTCGTATACATGTACTGGCCGAACAGCTTCACGTACTTCAGGTCGTAGGTCGCGCCGACTTGCGCGATGCCCTGGCTCTTCATGCCGGCCACCAGCGCGCTCAGGTCGCTCGGGCCGTTGTTGAAGTTCACGTACTGGTAGACCGCGGTCGCCGCGAACGGGCCGTTCGCGTAGTTGAACTGCGCACTCCACTTCTTCGAGCCATTGTCGCCGGCCTGGTTGCCGAGCGCGTACATCGCGCCGAAATTCAGGCCACCGAACGACGGCGACGTGTACGACACCGCGTTGTTCCAGCCCGAATCGCCGACCGCGCCCTGATCGCTCGGGTAGGTCGGGTACGTGCCGAGGCCGAGAAACACGTGATACACCATCGGCGAGAAGGTGTACGAATCGTAGAACGGGTTGAACAGGATCGTCGACAGGAACAGGTGCGTCGTCAGGCGCCCGGCCGTCACCGTGCCGTACGGCGAATCGATCCCGACGTACGCGTTGCGCGCGAAGAACGTGTCGCCCTGGAAGCGGCCGTACTGGCCGTTCTGCGCGCGGAAGAAGCTTTCCAGCGTGAAGATCGCCTTGTAGCCATTGCCGAGATCCTCGGCGCCGTGCATGCCCCAGTACGACGTCGACATCCCGCCGCCGCCCACGTTCCACGCGCGATCGCCGCCCGGGAACTTGGTTGCACCGACCCATTCGTCGACCTGACCGTAGAGCGACACGCTCGACTGGGCATGGACGGGCGCGGTGGCGGCCACGCAGGCGGCCGCGGCGATCAGCTTGACGGACGTGCGCGATGCACGGCGAGCGAATGCATTCATTGGATCTCCAGATTTTGTCGAGTTGTCGATAAGTGGCGCGAGCGTTGTTTTTTGGAGCCGAGTGCTTGCGTCGTATGGGGCGCAGCCATCTTTACGGATCATTCGTCCGGTCAAAATTGCGCACACTTATTGCGGGTATAGCGGCGGCATTAACTTCGCGGAATGGATACGTGGCCGGGTGCCCGTCGGCAGCCCGGCGCGAGCGCGGTCACGCGGCGGCTCGGCGGCGCGGCACGCGCCAGCCGGGCGCGAAAGATAGCGCAATGCGGCGGGAAAATCAGCGGAAATCTGTACGCGACTGTGGCGAATTCGCATCAGCCGGCGCAGGGACGCGCGCGCGGGCGCTCAGTTTCGGTAGAACGGGGAGAAGAACGGCGAGCGCGCAGGCTCTTCCTGCGAACGGGGCGGCGGCATCGGACGGCCGCCGCGTTCCTCGTTGTAGCGCGCGACGTCGGCGCGGATCGAGCCGGCGCGCAACGGCGCGTTGCCGCCGCCCGGCGGGTGCGGCACCTGGCGCGCGTCGGCGCTGATCGGGCGATACGGGCTCGGCGCGGCGGCGTAACGGCCGTACGACGGCGACGGCCGCAGCCCCCAGCGGGACCCCTCGCCGCTCATGCCGGGCGGGCGCGCACCGCCGGAAGAAGGCACGCGGTGCCAGACGGGCAAGCCGCCGGACGGCTGGCCGTACGCGCGCGCGCCGCCGCCGAAGCCGTGGCCGCCGAACCCATGACCGTCGTGCGGCGGCTGTGCGAGCGCGAGCGGCATCAGCAGCGTGCCGAGCACACCTGCCACCCATCGTCCGATCTTCCGTTTCACGCGTTCCGTCATCGTCCAGTGCCTGTCCACGCCCGCCGCCGGCTCCTTTCGGCCGGCCCAAGGCTTTCAGCAGTAATTTATGAGCGGGCCGAAAGCGTGTCGAGCCAAAAAGTGTTATGCCGCGGGCATCGGTGTAACGCCATGTTACTGCTAGGTTTTTTCACTTCCGGACGCGGCCGGGACAGAACATTCTTCTGCCGTTTTGCGGGGGCCGGGCCGACATCGCGCACACGGCTTCATGCAAACGATTCATCAATCGATTCCCACAATGAATTTGTGTAGTGAATCGTCAACCGGGACAATGACGCCTTGCGCGCGCGCGATGCGCGCCCCCTCGTCGTTTCCGAATCGAGTTCCCGATGGCCCGTCCCCGTTTTCTCCCCGACAACTTCACGCTCGCGCTCGTCGGCACCGTCGTGCTCGCGAGCCTCCTGCCGTGTCGCGGCCCGGCCGCCCACGCCTTCAACTGGGCGACCAACATCGCCGTCGGCCTGCTGTTCTTCCTGCACGGCGCGAAGCTGTCGCGCGAGGCGGTCGTCGCGGGCGCGACCCACTGGCGGCTGCACGCGGTCGTGCTGCTCAGCACCTTCGCGCTGTTCCCGTTGCTCGGCCTCGCGCTGAAACCCGTGCTGCAGCCGCTCGTCACGCCGGCGCTGTATGCGGGCGTGCTGTTCCTGTGCACGCTGCCGTCGACGGTCCAGTCGTCGATCGCGTTCACGTCGATCGCGAAGGGCAACGTGCCCGCCGCCGTGTGCGCGGCATCCGCGTCGAGCCTGCTCGGGATCTTCGTCACGCCGGCGCTCGTCGGGCTGATGATCACGTCGCAATCGTCGGCCGCCGCGTCGCCGTGGAGCACCGTCGGCAGCATCGTGATGCAGCTGCTCGTGCCGTTCGTCGCCGGCCAGTTGCTGCGGCCCGTGATCGGCGGCTGGATCGAACGCAACCGCGGCGTGCTGCGCTTCGTCGACCAGGGCTCGATCCTGCTGGTCGTCTACGTCGCGTTCAGCGAGGCCGTCAACCAGGGCCTGTGGCACCAGATCCCGGCGCGCGCGCTCGGCGGCCTGCTCGTCGTCAACCTCGTGCTGCTCGCGATCGCGCTGCTGCTGACCGCGTTCGTCAGCAAGCGGCTCGGCTTCAACCGGCCCGACCAGATCACGATCATCTTCTGCGGCTCGAAGAAGAGCCTCGCGGCAGGCGTGCCGATGGCGAAGGTGATCTTTTCGGCGAACGCGGTCGGCGCCATCGTGCTGCCGCTGATGCTGTTCCACCAGATCCAGCTGATGGCATGCGCGGCGCTCGCGCAGCGCTGGGGCGCACGCGACACGAGCGGCGAGCGCGACGAGGGCGCGGCATCGGCGCCCGGCGCGCTGAGCGCCGGCAAGCGCTGACCGACCGCCCGGCGCGGCGGCGGGCGGTTCGCGGCCGGGCGCCTCCCTGCCGCCCCCGGCTCTCCCGGGGGCGCACCGATACGCGTCCGGCGCGCCGCACCAGCATCGCGCATCGCGTCACAAAATCTTCATTCAATTCTCCGCGAGCGGTGCCGTTAAGTCGGACGTCCCGTCGATTCGGCTGCCCTCGCCCATGTCCGCGCCCCACCCCGACCCCGCTGCCGCCAGCACCACACGCCTGATCGCGGATCGCGCGCTCGCCGCCGTTTTCCAGCCGATCGTCAATCTCGCGTCGGGGACGGTCGTCGGTTACGAGGGCCTGATCCGCGGCCCGCGCGGCACCGACCTCGAGCAGCCCGCCGCGCTGTTCGCGCAGGCCGCGCGCGAAGGCGAGACCCTTGCGCTCGAACAGGCCGCCGCGCTCACCTGCCTCGACGCGTTCGCGGCGCTCGGCTGCGACGGCAAGCTGTTCCTCAACTTCAGCGCAGGCACGATCCTGGCGCTCGCGCGCGAACGCGAGCGCGCGCGCCTGCGGCTCGAACGCGCGCAGGTCGCCGCCGAACGCATCGTGATCGAGCTGACCGAACAGAACGCCTCGACGGACATCGCGCACATCGGGCCGGCGGTCGCGTCGCTGCGCGACGCCGGCATCCAGTTCGCGCTCGACGACTACGGCACCGCGAACGCGAGCATGAACCTGTGGCTGCGCCTGCATCCGGACGTCGTGAAGATCGACCGCTTCTTCATCCACGACATCGCGCGCGATCCGCTCAAGTTCGAGGCGGTAAGGGCGATGCAGCACTTCGCGCAGGCGAGCGGCGCGCAGCTGATCGCCGAAGGCATCGAGAACGAATGCGACCTGATCGTCGTGCGCGACATGGGCATCTGCTGCGTGCAGGGCTTCCTGCTCGGCCGGCCGGACGCGCGGCCGTCGCGGGTCGTCGCGCCGGCCGCGCGCGACGCGATCCGCGCGCCGCACATCGCGGTGTTCCCCGGCGCGACCCGCACCGTGCGACCGGCCGGCACGATCGCCGCGAAGATGCTGGTGCCCGCGCCGGCGCTGCCGCGCGACGCGACCAGCAACGACGTGCTCGACCTGTTCAACCGGATGCCCGACCTGCACGCGGTCGCGCTCGTCGAGCGCGGGCGGCCCGTCGCACTCGTGAATCGCCGCGGCTTCATCGACCGCTTCGCGCTGCCGTACCACCGCGAGGTGTTCGGCAAGAAGCCATGCCTGCAGTTCGCGAACGACGCGCCGCTGATGATCGACAACGCGACGACGTTCGAGCAGCTTGCGGCGCTGCTCGCGCGCCACGATCAGCGCTATCTCGCGGACGGCTTCGTGATCACGGAGCACGGCCGCTACCTCGGGCTCGGCACCGGCGAGAGCCTCGTGCGCGCGGTGACCGAAATGCGCATCGAGGCCGCGCGCTACGCGAATCCGCTGACGTTCCTGCCCGGCAACATTCCGATCAGCGCGCACATCGACCGCCTGCTCCAGCGCGACGCCGGCTTTCATGCGTGCTACGTCGACCTGAACCAGTTCAAGCCGTTCAACGACCAGTACGGCTACTGGCAGGGCGACGAGGTGCTGAAATTCGCCGCGACGGTGCTCGCCGGCGTGTGCGATCCGCAGCGCGACTTCCTCGGACACGTCGGCGGCGACGATTTCCTCGTGCTGTTCCAGCGCGACGACTGGCGCGATCGCGCCGCCGACGCGATCGCGCGCTTCAACGACGGCGCGCGGCTCTTCTACACGCAGGCCGACCGGCAGGCGGGCGGGCTGCACGGCGAGGACCGCCACGGCAACCCGGCGTTCTTCGGTTTCGTGACGATGGCGATCGGCGCGGTCGGCGTGCCGGCCGGCGCGCACGGCGCGAAGCGCTACGGCAGCGACGAGATCGCCTCGGTCGCGGCGCTCGCGAAGCGGCGCGCGAAACAGCAGCCGGACGGGCTCGCGGTCGTCGATCTCGACGCGGGCCGCGCCGCGCTGCGCCATCGCGGCGAACCGCCGGCCGCGGCCGTGCACTGAACGGCCGACGGACGGCAGGCGGCAGGCGCGGAACGCGCGCTCGCCGCGCGATGACGGCGCACCGCGCTCCGCCACGCGGCTTGGTCGGCTGGTCGGCTGGTCGGCTGGTCGGCTGGTCGGCTGCTCGGCTTCTCGGCTTCTCGGCTTCTCGGCTTCTCGGCTTCTCGGCTTCTCGGCTGCTCGGCTTCTCGGCTTCTCGGCTGCTCGGCCG
>NZ_JPGM01000034.1:0-111307 GCF_000731655.1 Burkholderia sp. MSh2
GTGAAGGGCTTCGGGTGGAATCATAAGAGGATCTACCGCATCTATCGCGAGCTCGAGCTGAATCTCCGCATCAAACCGCGTAAGCGGCTTGTGCGGCAGGCGCCGGAGCCACTGGTCGTACCGATGTCGGTGAACGCTGTGTGGTCGATGGATTTCATGCACGACCAGTTGAAGGACGGCCGAAGTATTCGGCTGCTCAACGTCATAGACGACTTCAACCGGGAAGCCCTGGGCATCGAGATCGACTTCTCGCTACCTTCTGCCCGTGTCATAAGAGCCCTGGAGCAGATCATGGGATGGCGGGGAAGGCCGGCGGCGATACGGTGCGACAACGGACCGGAGTACCTGAGTGAGGCGATCACGCAATGGGCCGGCCAGCACGGTATCGCGTTGAACTACATCCAGCCGGGCAAGCCGCAGCAGAACGCCTACGTGGAGCGCTTCAACCGCACGGTACGCTATGAATGGCTGTCCCAGTACTACTGGGACGACCTTGAGCACATCCAGCAGTTCGCCACGGAATGGATGTGGCAATACAATCATGAGCGCCCCAACATGGGCCTTGGTGGCGTAACGCCAAAACAGCGGCTGGCCATGGCCGCTTAGCCTCTACTTCTGACTCGCGTTAAAAGCGGGGGTATTACCCCTGCATCGCCTCGATATCCATTGAAAAACAAAATCACTGAAATATTTCTCATGCGGTTTCCAGGCAGCGCACTCGCCGCTATTCTTTTGACCGATGCTCGGTTCGAGGAAAATCGGAATTGACCGTGCTACTGCTTGATTGATTGATCGAGCGCGCGTCGTGACTGGCTGGAGCGAACTGACGACCAGATCGTCAAGGCGTCCCTCGGGCACGCTGCCATCGAGATGTCTGCTGCACTCGACGCCTTTCGGACCAGAACCAGCGGAGTCCGGGCTTTATCCGGACGCATCCGTCTCAACCGATTCTCAATACATCAACGCCGGGAGCCACCACGTGAGCTATCAGTTCAAGGCAGGAAAAATATATCGGATGCCTACGCATTTCGGGCCTGTGCCAGGGCCACGGCAGTTACCCGACGGCGTCTCGACCGATCCGAAACTCAGCCCACGTCGCCTGTCGGTCGCCGTGAACTTCCTGACCGATGCAAAGATGCTCGAACGACACCTGCCGGAGGGCTTCACGCTTGCCGGCGAACCTGTCGTTTCAATCGAATTTCACTACCTGACGGAAATCGACTGGTTAGCCGGGCGCGGCTACAGCATGATTCACGTCGGCTGGCCGGCGAGCTTTACCGGCCGGCGGGATCGGGCGACCGGCCGGTTTCTCGCGGTCGTCTGGGAAAACCTCGCCGACCCGATCATTTCCGGTCGCGACGAGATCGGACATCCCAAGCTCTATGCCGAGATAGCCGAGCCGCGCCTGTGGAACGGAACACAGACATGCGCCGCCGGCTGGATGGGGTTCCGTTTCCTGGATCTGTCGGTTGCCGAACTGAGCGATGCGCCGTCTGCATCGACGGCGGCTCACGCGGATGGCACGCTGATGCTGAAATATGTCCCGCAAACGGGCGCATGGGGGCAAGCCGAGATCAATCAGGTGACGCTTACACCGTCCGCCGATCCCGACAGGACGATCGAGCGCCGGCAGGAAGGCATCGGTGCCGTGCAGTTCCACCGTGCAACCTGGGGCGATCTGCCGACCCTGCAGCATGTGGTCAATGCACTGGCTGACCTGCCCGTCCTCGAATCGCGGGGCGCATCGGTCATTCATTCGCGCGGCGGCAAGCCGTATCTTGATCAGCGCGTGCTGGTGTAATCGGTTTCGCCATTCCTGCGCTGGCGAAGCACGCTGGTGCAGTTCGACCAGGGCATCGAAGCCGGAACCGGACCAGAGCATCGGCCGATGGTTGAAAAAGCGTGCGAGGCACCGACTATGCCGTCGGCGTTGACGATCCGAAAAATGGCGATGGCGCGCTTGTGCCTCGGCAGGTTCGGCATGGGCACGTAGCTTTACCGCATCCGCTTCGTGACGAAAGCGCGTCGTTCAAGCAGGTTTGACGGCGCCGTCAGGTCGGCCGATGCCGATCAGGGAGACGATGCAGGCGAGGGCGCTCGCGCACGCGCAAACGACGAACACGCACGGAATGCCCGCAATGCTTGCACCGAAGACGGCGACGCCCAACGCATCTCCAATCGGCCGCACGGTCGTGAAGGTGGCCGAAGCGATCCCGGCGCGCGATGTCGTTCGGCCGCTGCAAGCAAGGCGCCTGTCACGGCCGGGATGGCCGGAACACCGCATGCGGGGCCGGCAACCGGAAATCGCCGGGCGTGACCGCGACACTCGCCTTGAGCCGCTATTGCGCCGGGCTGTCCGGGTGCATCAGTATGCGGTAAATCTGTTCGACCCGCCCGGGTGAAATGCCGTTGCGTTGCTCGATCGCAAGTGGATGCTCGCCGGGCTCCAGCTCGACATACGGCCGTATGCCGTTGTCGCGCAGATGCACCATCGTCTTGAGATTGAGCGTTTCCGGATAGATGTCGAGACGCGTATTGAGCCAGCCAAAAAACGGGCCGACATCCGATCGATGCGCGATATCGAATGTCCGCACCCATTCCATGAAGCTGGACTCGCTCAGCGAGAGCCACACTCCCCAGGAGAACGGCTCGTTACTCTCGTGCACCGGTATTTCAATGCATCCGCGGACGAAGAACATGCTTTCATCGATGACGCAGTCGTCGCTGCCGAGCGAACAGCGACGCGCCCTGTCCGCGGCGGGTACCTCGTAATAGCTGAAAGGCGCATTCGCGCCGAAGCTCGGCATGCCGTGATGCGTTTTACCGCAGGTTATGCACTTGAACGAGAACGTCATGGAATGGCCGCAGACTCGGGAAGAATCGGTACTTTCTCACAGGCGCTTTACCGTCGCAACGCGGAACGGGATATTACCCGCCTTTGGGCGAAAGGGTGATGCGATACAGGCAGCCCGCATTGGGCACGGGTGAAATCGTGTGCATGACCGCTTGATGCACGGTCGAAAATCGCGCTTCTTTCCCGGAGTGCGGAAAAGTGCGGATTTCTCCGGATTTCCCGGATTGGAGGTCGCGCATGCTTTAAGTTCCGGGCAAGGGATTCCCATCGACGTGCCTCGGCCAAAGCCGGCCAAAGGCCGCTCATCTTCTCACGGCGCGTCTGACCAGACTTGCCCGATTACCCGTGACGACCATTCGACTGTGATGGCTTTATATCGCTGATAAGATCAATTCCTTTCGTGCGCATGTTGATGATTTGACCGATTCCCCACTTTTGATCGGAGCAGCCATGGTTGATATTTCGCATGAGACCGTCGAACAAACGGAGAGCCGTCTCCGGCGCGTCATGACCGAGTCGCGACTACGGGTGTACTCCGGGACGTATGCGTTCGTTGAATTTCCGCTGGATCAGTTTCCGGCGGCTGTGCGGGCCGACGCACTCGCGCTGGTACGAGACGACAACGTGTGGAGTCAGCTTGTTCCGAGCGACGGCTCGCAGAAGGAACGGTTCGGCATCTTCCGGTTCCACTTTCCGGCGGGAGCGGACAACAGCGGCTTCGTAGGCTGGCTGGCCTCGCATCTCAAGAATCGATTCGGCACCGGCTTGTTTGTGACATGCGGACAGAATCAGGCCGATGGCGGAATCTTCGATTACTGGGGCGTGCCGGAAACGCTGGCGGGTGAAGTAGTTGAAGAGGTCAAGCGGCTTGTGTCGGGAACATAGCGGCCGTTCGCCTGCGTTGCCCGATGGATAACACCGATTCGATTCTTACCCGTACCCCATGGTCCGGTAACGCCCGGATCATCCTGGCGTGTCCACGCAAGAAACGAGATGCAAACACATCGCATTGAATGCGAACAGCTTCCGGGGCAACCGATACCGTGTCGGGATCGTTCCGCAATGGCCGATCATCCCGGCGTGGCCGTTACATGCCGTTGATCCTGCGCCGGGCGACCCCGGCCGATGCCGCAGAAGTGGCGGAAGTCTACCTGCGGTCCCGCAACACGCTGGCATCGTATGCGCCGCTCGCGCACGCCGAAACGGCCGTCCGGGAGTGGATCGCCAACGTGCTGGTCCCGTCGGGTAACGTCACAGTCGCCGTGAGCGACGACTGCATCGTCGGCATGGCCGCGCACTCCGTCACCGATGGCGTGGCATGGGTTGACCAGCTGTACGTGTGCCCCGGGCTCAAACGGCAAGGGATTGGCACTCGCCTGCTGGCGTCGGTAAAGTCGCGGACCGACGGCCGGCTCCAGCTCCATACGTTCCGGATGAACCGTGACGCCGCCGCGTTTTATGAGCGGCACGGGTTCGTTGCCGTCGCATATGGCGATGGAAGTGGAAACGAGGAGGGGTGTCCGGACGTTTTGTATTGCCTCGCGCGGTAACGCTTCCGTCCGCTGGTTCGCATCCGCTGGTCGTTATCCGCGAGGTAGCGAAGTTCAATCGTCGGCCTGACGTGTGCGCCAGATATGCGCACCTCCACGTGAGCCCGAACAGGTGCAAGCCGCCGTCAGGGCGTCGATGGATCGTGGCTACTGCGACAAAACCTGCTGCTCGGGTGGCGCATCCCGAAACTGCGTCGGCGACAAGCCGGTCCATCGCTTGAATGCGCGGGCGAAATTGCTGGTGCTGGTGAATCCGAGCAAGAACGCGATTTCGGTTACGGAGCTTGTGCGGCGCTGGATGTAATTGCAGGCCAGTTCCCGGCGCGTATCGTCCATGATCTGCAGGAAATGCGTGCCGCGCTGCGCCAACCGCACCTGCAGGGTAGCGGGGCTCATGCACAATGCTTCGGCCACCTTCTCCCTGCTGCAGTCGCCGGAGGGCAGCAATTCGATGATCTTCTGCGTGACGCCGGTCACCACGTCGCTCTTGTCCAGACGGGCGAGATATTGATTCGCGATGTTGTCGTTGACCTGCGCCAGCTCCGGGCAGGCGCCGCCGAGCGGCTGCATCAATTCCTGCCTGTCGAATGTCAGCGTCGTGGCCGGATTCGAAAAACTGACCGGCGCCCGCATCAATGTACGGTACGGCTCGTCGCCTTCAAGCGGCATCGGTCGATGGAATTCCACGGACAGCGGGTTGAACCCCGGTTTGTACAACATGCGCATCGTATGCACCAGGAACCCGACGAACGCATCCTCGGTTTCGCCGCAGACCTCGATCCTGAAATCGGCGGCGCGCACCGCGATCGTATTGCCGTCTTCGATCACGCGAACGGTTGCCGCCTGCGACACGAGCCGGAAGTACTGCTCCAGCCGGCGGCAGAAGTCGAGGAGCGTGCTGCTGGCGGCGAGTGCGTAGCCGAGCGCATGCAAGTGGGAGATATGGATATGGCGGGCCACCGACAAGCCGAAATACGGATTGTGGGTCGCCTCGACGCAGGCGCGGTATAGCCTGGTCAGCGTGGCGACGGGCAGCCGGACCATCGGGCCGTTCACCATGTGGGGTTGCACGCCGACGGAGCGAAAAATGCGCTCGCTGTCCATGCCGCTGGCTTGCAGGGTCTTGGCAATTGCCGTGCAGTACCCGCCTATGGTCGTCGCTTCCTGCGTCGCGACGTGGGAGGGGGGGCGGTCGGGTTTCAAGGCGCGGCGATGTCGATGGACGGGGTGACGCCGATTCTACACCGCTGCCGAACCGTGCCCGGCGCGCTCGCGACCGCCGCCATTCGACCGCGCGGGAACGGCCCCCTCCCGGCCATGGCCGCCCGTTCACCGGCGCATCCCGTCGCCGGTCGGGGCGGATCGCTTTGCGGAATGCACTTTTCGCTCCAAAGAGCCGCGCGCTCATGTCCCCCTGCCTATGATCGTTTCCTATCGCGGGCAGGTCTGCGCCTCTCCGCTACGACACCATTCCAAGATAACCCGGAGACGTCATGATCGAAGACGCATTGCTGTTTGAAACCACCGGCGCGGTTGCGCGCCTGACGCTGAACCGTCCCAAGGCGATGAACGCGCTGAATATCGCGCTGCTGACCGAACTGGACCGCCGGCTGGCCCAGATCGACGCCGACGACGCCATTCGCGTCCTGGTCCTGACCGGCACCGGCCCCGCATTCTGCGCCGGCGCGGATCTGAAGGAGGTGCTGGCAAGTCAGCATGCGGAGGTGGGTGAAGCGGATTTCCTCGACCGGGCCGACGCAACGCTCGCACGCCTGCGCAATTTCTCCAAGCCGGTGATCGCCGCACTCAACGGCGTCACGATGGCCGGGGGCCTGGAGCTGGCCATGTGCGCCGACATCGTCGTCGCCGCGGAGAGCGCCGCGATCGGGGACGCCCATGCCAACTTCGGCGTCTATCCCGGCGCCGGCGGCGCGGCGGTCTTGCCGCGCCTGATTCCCCAGAACGTCGCCATGTATCTGCTGTTGACCGGCAAGACGCTGTCGGCGACCGAGATGAAGGCGTACGGTTTCGTCTCCGAAGTGCATCCCGACGCCGAATTGTCCGACGCGACGATGAAGCTGGCCGGCCAGATCGCCGGCAAGAGCCCCGTCGTGCTGCGGCGCATGAAGGCTGTCGCGCGTTCCTCCGGCGACAAGAGCCGGGACGACGCGTTGCTGCACGAGCAAGTCATGCTGCGTCGCCATCTGCGCAGCTTCGACCTGCAGGAGGGTTTGCAGGCATTCGCCGAAAAGCGCGCGCCGCGATTCCAGGGCCGTTGAGCCCGCCCGGTTCAGTCATCCTGCCTTTCTCATTCCTCAGTCGGAATTACATGAACGATATCTATGTTGCCGGCGTCGGTATGACGCCGTTCGGACGCTTGCTCGACCGCAGCGTGTACGACATGGTCGGCGAGGCCGTCACGCTGGCATTGAAGGACGCCGGTGCGGAGGCCGCGGACATCGGCTCGGCATTCTATGCGACGCTGACCAATGGCCCGTTCCAGGGGCAGAGCGCGATTCCCGGGCCGATCGCGATGCGTCGCCTCGGCATCGCGGGCATTCCGGTGTTCTCCGTCGAAAACGCCTGTGCCTCCGGCTCGTCGGCATTCAGCCTCGCGGTGCAGGCGCTGCGCGCGGGGGCCTGCGACGTGGCGCTGGCCGTCGGTGCGGAAAAGATGAATATCGCCGAGAAGGCCAAGATGTTTGCCGTGTTCGACGGCGGCTGGGACGTCTCGACCGTCGAGGAAAACAAGAAGACGCTGCTGGCACTGGGCGAAGGCGTGGAGCCTCCGCCCGGCACCCAGTCCGACCGTCCCTACAGCGTGTTCATGGACGTCTATGCGGCCATCGCCCGCAACCACATGAAGCGCCATGGCACCACGCAGCGCCAGATCGCCGCGGTCGCGGCCAAGAACCACCAGCACTCGGTGCACAACCCGCTGGCGCAATTCCAGCAGCCCATGACGATCGAGCAGGTGCTGGGTTCGCCGCCGATCACCTATCCGTTGACGACGGCCATGTGCTCGCCGATCAGCGACGGCGCGGCCGCCGCCGTGCTGTGCACCGCCGCCGGCCTGAAGCGCCTGCAGGGCGAGGCGGGTCGCGCGGTGCGCGTGCTGGCCAGCGTCATTCAGACCGGCATCACGCGCGGCGTCGATGAGCCGCACAAGATCATCGCCCGTCTGGCGGCGACGAAAGCGTACGAACAGGCCGGCGTCGCGCCGGAGGACGTCGACGTCGCCGAGGTACACGATGCATCGGCGATCGGCGAGATCCTCAACGCCGAATCGCTGATGCTGGTGCCCCTCGGAGAAGGCGGCCCCGCGGCCGAACGCGGCGACTTTACGGTTGGCGGACGCATTCCGATCAACCCGTCCGGGGGGCTCGAATCGAAAGGCCACCCGATCGGTGCAACCGGCCTCGGCCAGATTCACGAACTGGTGACGCAATTGCGCGGCGAAGCCGGGCAGCGTCAGGTTCAAGACGCCCGGATCGCCATCCAGGAAAACGGCGGCGGCCTTTACGGCATCGAAGAGGCCGTGGTCGGCGTCAACATCCTGGCAAAACAATAGGGAGACCGCCATGGGACACGTATTCCGCACCGAAGAGCAGCAGGCGGCCGTCGATGGACTGCGACGCTTCCTCGACGCCGAGATCGATCCGGTTTTCAGCAAGCAATACCGCGACCAGTTCGTGCCGCGCGACAGGATGGCCGACATCATGCGCCGGCTGACGGAGTTCGGGCTGGTGTCGGGCATCGCGAGCGAAGCCAACGGCGGCCTGGGCCTGGACTGGCTGACCTCGCTGATGCTGTTCGAGGAAGTGGCGACCACTTCGGCGGATCTTTCGGTGCCGGTACTGATCAATTCGTTCGGCGTCGTGCTGCTCGAGAAGGTAGCGCCCGCGCATTTGCGCGAGCGCTACCTGCCCGGCCTGTTGAGCGGAGACAGCTTCGTCTCGATGGGCATTTCGGAACCCGATGTCGGCTCCAACGTGCTGGAGATCAGGACGCGGGCACGCCGCGACGGCGATCATTTCATCATCAACGGCGAAAAGACCTGGATCAGCAACGGGGAGTACTCGGATTTCCTGATCTGTACGTGCCGTACCAGCGACGATCCGCGCAAGGGGCTGACCCATTTTCTGCTCGACCGCAAGGAACACCCGTACGAGGTACGCGGTATCCACAAGATCGGCTTCAACAGCCAGTCCACCGCGCAGATCTTCCTGACCGATGTGCGGGTGCCGGCCTCCAACATGATCGGCAACGAAGGCGAGGGGCTGCGCAATACGCTTTCGCTGTTCGAGCGGTCGCGCGTATTCGTCGCGGCCCAGGGGCTGGGCATCGCCCGACGGGCGCTCGAAGAGGCGGTTCGCTATGCGACGGAGCGGCGCCAGCACGGCAAGGTCATCGCGGGCCACCAGTTGATCGCGGCGATGCTCGCGGAAATGGCGACCCACGTGGACGCTGCGCGCCTGCTGACCTACCGCGCGGCGTCGATGATCGAAGCCGGCGTGCCGGCCGAGATGGAGGCGGCGATGGCCAAGTATTTCGCGTGCGAAGCGGCGGTGAAGATCGCCCGCCAGGCGGTGCAGATTCACGGCGGTAACGGCGTCACGACCGAATTCCTCGTCGAGAAGCTCGCACGCGAGGCAATCGTCACGCCGATTCCGGAAGGCACGACCCAGATCCAGCAACTCATCATCGGGCGCGCGTTGACCGGCGTACCGGCGTTCTAAGACCCCCAGTCACAGGAAACATCATGCGTATCGAAGGAAAAGTCGTCGTCATTACCGGCGGCGCGTCGGGCCTCGGCCTTGCGACGGCGCGCTATCTGGCACAGGAAAAGGGCGCGCGCGTCGCCATCTTCGACCTGAACGCTGAAGCGGGCGCCCGGGCCGTGGAAGAGATCGGCGCCGAACGCACACTGTTCGTGCAGACCGACGTCTCCAGCGAGGAGTCCGTACAAAACGCGGTCGCGGCCGTGACCGCCCGCTTCGGCACGGTGCATGTCTGCATCAACTGCGCGGCGCTGCCCACGCCGTGCAAGGTGCTGGGCAAGGACGGCAAGGCCACGCCGCTGGCGAAGTTCGCGCAAGTGACGGCGGTCAACGTCAACGGCGTGTTCAACGTGATGTCGAAGTGCGCCGAGCAGATGGCCGCGAACGAGCCGGAAGCCGGGGAAGAGCGCGGCGTCGTGATCAACATCTCGTCGGGCGCCGCCTACGAGGCGCAGATCGGTCAAGTGGCCTATGCGGCCTCCAAGGCCGCGCTGCTCGGCATGAACATGCCGGCGGCGCGGGAACTCGGTGACGTCGGTATCCGGGTGAACGCCATCGCGCCGGGCCTGTTCCTGACGCCGATGGTGAAGTCGCTAGACGAAAAGATCGTCAATGCGCTGACGTCGCAGATCGAGGCGCCCCGACGTCTCGGCGACATGCGGGAGTTCGCGCACTGCTGCGCGTTCATCATCGAAAACGCGTACCTCAACGCGGACACCATCCGTCTGGACGCGGCATCGCGCCTGCGCGCGCGCTGAACGCACGCCGCCGGCGGCATGGCAGCCCTTCCTCCAGGGCGAGGGAGGGCAAAGAACCAAGGAGACACATCGGTGAAGATGAACTTTTGCCGCGTCATGCGCCTGATGACGTTGCGCTTTCGCGATCGGCAGGCGATCGTCAATGTGGAGCGCGGTCGCAGCTACAGCTACCACGAGTACCACCTGTTGACCAACCGCATCGCCGATGCGCTGCGCAACGCGCTCGGGGTCGGCAAGGGTGACAGGTTCCTGCTCATCCTGGAAAACGACAACCTGAGCCTGATGATGCTGCCGACCGTCCTCAAGCAGGAAGGCACGGTGGTCATGACCAACCTGCGCGATGCGCCGGAAGAGCATGCGCGGCAGATCGAACTGGTCAGGCCGAAAGTCGTATTCATTGAAACGCGCCTGCTCGACGGCTACTACGACATGCTGCGTGCGGCCGGTTGCGAGATCGTCGTCATGGACGACCTGACGCCGGAACAGGCCGCACGGCCCGGCGTGCGTGCGTTCCGGCATCTGGTTGACGCAGCGTCCGAACTCGACGCCGATGTGGAGCTGGACGACGACGAGCACATCTGCATGCTGCGCTTCACCGGCGGCACGACCGGCCAGGGCAAATGCGCGATGTATTCGATCGACAATCTGATGGCTTGCCGCGATGGCGGCTTCCGCAACCCGGATTTCGGCTTCGACGACCGCACACGTATGTTGCACGTGGCGCCGCTCTCGCATGGGGCCATGGTCGCTTTCATACTGACTTTCTATGCCGGCGGCGCCAACATCACGCTCAATCAGCTCGATCTCGAGCAATGGCGGGAAACGGCCGAGCGGCAGTGCGTGACCCATTCGTTCCTGGTGCCGACCGTGCTGTACCGTCTGCTCGAGTTGCAGCGCGCGAACCCACGCAATCTCTCGTCGCTGAACACCCTGATCTACGCGGCCGCGCCGATGAGTCCCGCGAAGCTCGAGGAACTGATCGGGTGCTTTGGCCTCATCTTCGCGCAAATCTACGCCGCCACCGAAGTTCCCATTTTCGTGTCGGCACTCGACAAGGCCGGGCACGAGATTGCGCGTACAACGGGCAGCGGCACCAAGCACTTGTCTTCGGCGGGACGCACGACGCCGGGCGTCGAGGTTTATATCACCGACGAGCATGGCAAGCCGCTGCCCATCGGCCAATCCGGCGAAATCCGCATCCGTAGCCGGGCTGTTATCAAGGGGTACTACAACAATCCCGAAACGACGGCCGCCGAGTTCTCCGACGGGGCGTGGAAGTCGGGCGACCTCGGCTACATCGACGAAGACGGCTATCTGTACATCGTCGACCGGTTGAAAGACATGATCATCAGCGGCGGCTTCAACGTCTATGCGGTCGAAGTCGAAGCCGCGCTGGCCTCCCATCCGGCCGTCATGATGTGTGCGGTGGTCGGCATTCCGCATCCGGAGTGGGGGGAGGCCGTGCATGCGGAAGTGGTGCTGCGTCCTGGTGCTTCGGTCGAAGCCGCCGAACTTGTCGCACACGCCAAGGAAAAACTCGGGAGCTACAAGGCGCCGAAGTCGATCGTATTTGTCGAGCAATTGCCGACCTCGGTGGTCGGCAAGGTTCTGCGGCGCGTGGTCAAGGACCGGTACTGGCAAAACATGCAGCGCAAGGTCAGCTAGACAGCGCGCCGTGACGCGCCGGCGGGCGTCGACTGACGGCGGTCCCGTTCCGATTCCACTCTTCACGACAAACGGAGTATTCGATGACAAGGATTCAGGTACGTGCGTTGGCGATTGCCGCTTTGATTCTGGCCGTTTCCGGCAACGCACGGTCGCAGCCGAACCAGGCTGCCGGCGCTTCCGCCAGTGTGCCGGCTGCGTCCGTTGCGCAAGGCACGGTCGCATCCGTCAGCACGAGGAAAGCCAATCGCGCACTGCGCCGCAAGGTGTATGCCGCCATCGGCAAGCACAAGAAGATCAGCGCCGGCAATATCAGCATCGTCGCGAAAGGCGGCGCGGTGACGCTGAACGGCACGGTCACGGACGCCGCGCAGGTCGATGAGGTCGCGGAGATCGCGAAGGGGGTGCCCGGCGTCAGCTCCGTGACCAACAAGCTGACCGTGCAGAAGCCGTTCGGCGGTTCGTAACGGCTCGCACATCGGGAAAACCGGCATGAGCGTGCCCGAGCCGGCGGGTTCCGGCGCGGCAGTCGACCTGCCGGGGCCGCCCGGCCGGGAACCCGTGCGGTTTTCCACGTTTTGCTGGCGTCTGCTCCAGGCCAAGGCGCTAGTCATGCCTGCGATGTGGCCCGGCAGCGTCCGGAACCCGATGTCCAGGCACGCTCGTTCATGACGCGCGGCTCTTGTCCGTGCCTCGCCGGCATCGCTGGCAGGGGCGTCGCTCGAGCCGGCGTTGCGCTCCGGAAGCGGAGTCGCCCGGCCCGTCGCCACCGCGAGGCCATGCCGCGTTCGTTTCCCCGACTTGCCCGTCGACGAATGATGTCGAGAACGTGCGTCATGCCGGACGGCGATGGATGCCACGTCCGGCGCCGTGATCGGTTGTGCATGCAACCCGATTGAATCAGGGTGTCAGGGCGCGCTCCGCGGCCGATGCGGCGTGCTCGTCCGTCGATTGCGAGGCTGCCTTGTTGCCGCGGAAGTCCGACGGCGAGTGACCGGTCCATCGCTTGAAGGCGCGCGTGAAATTGCTGCTGTCCGTGAAGCCGAGCAGAAAGGTGATTTCGGTAATCGACCGGATCGGCTGCAACACGTACTGACAGGCCAGATCCTTGCGCGTTTCGTCGAGCAGCGACTGGAAGCTCCGGTCGTGACGGGCAAGGCGCGCCTGCAGCGTGCTCGCGCTCATGAGCATGGCATGGGCCACGCGATCGCGCGTGCATTCGCCCGTGGGCAGGAATTCGATGATCTTCTGACGGGTCGCGGCGACGACGTCGCCCTTGTCGAGGCGCGCGAGATACTCCCGCGCAAGACTGTCGTTGTGAAGGGCAAGTTCGGGGCATGCGCCGGCAAGCGGTTGCTGCAGTGCGCTCATCGGCAGCGTCAATGCCGAGCAGGGCGCGTCGAACGTGACGGGCGCGCGAAACAGCCGGACATACGCGTCGTCGCCCTGCGGCGGCGCGGGATGACGCATCGCGACGTGCAGCGGGTTGAAGTCCGGCTGATGAAGCATCCGCATCGACAACACCAGGAAACCCAGGAATGCGTCCTCGGTCTCGCCGCAGACGGTAGTCAGATGCTCGACGCGCATCACGACCTCGTCGTCCCGCTGCTGCAGGGCGACTTCTCCGACTTGCGACGCGAGTTTGAAGTAGCGCTCGACCCGTTTCAGGAAGTCCATCAGGGTGCTGCTGGCCGCCAGCCCGAAACCCAGTGCGTGCAGATTCGAGATGTGGATGAAGCGAGCCACGGTGAGGCCGAAGTACGGATCTCCCGTGACGTCCACGCAGGCTTTGTACAACCGCGTCACGGTGTCGACCGGCAGGCGCGACATCGGATCGTTTGCGATGGCGGTGTCGACATGAAAGGCCCGGAATATCGGCCCGGCGTCCACGCCATAGCGGTTCAGGGCTTTCGCGATCGCCAATGCGTACCCGCCAATCGTCGTCAGCGAGCGCGTCCGGGGGCTTGGGCTGGCCGCGAGTGGCGAATGGGGGACAGGCATGACGTCGGTGCGATCACAAAGATCTCATTCTTTTGCACGTCCCGCGGGCTGTCAAGGCCGCTGTTTGCGACTGGATCGGATTCGCGTCCGGAAGCATGTCCTCCGGATGACCGACTGTTGATCGCAAATGACCGGCGACAGTTGTCGCGCAGGAATAGTGTCTTGACCAGGGGCCGGGTCGAACCGGCGGCATGCATCGGAGGCTGCGTCCGCATGCGCGCGTCGAAGGATGGAACATGAATCTGCAGGAACTGCATGGCGCTGCCGTCGCCGCATGGTGTGTCGTTCTGGCGGCGGAAGCGGCGGTCGAGGCGCGCGTGCGAGCGCCAGGGGCGCACCGTACCGCCAGCGCCGTGCATGGATGGATCGGTCTCGTCGCGGAGGCGCCGCTGATCGCGGTCACCGTGGTCACGGGCTTGGTGCTGATGGTGCGCATGTGGCCGGTTTCGACACTGGTGCTCGTCAAGGCCGCTTTGGGCCTCGTCGCAGCTGCTGCCAGCAAGCTGCGCGTCTGGCTGGTCGCACCCCGCATTTGTGTGGACGACGACATGGAGCGCATCCGGCTTGCGCGCCGGATCGCGCTGGCCGGAACGGCGGTCCCGCTGGGGGCCGTCACCGGGTTGATCGGGTACCTGTATTGGCACGGAGCGTAGAGGGACAACGCCGTTTCCCGTGCCACCTCGAACCAGTCGCGGAACGCGGCCGGGACGACCTCGGCGCGCGTGGTTGGCGCCGAGGCGAAGTAGTCGACGTATTCAGTCGGTACAGCGGTCGAGACAGGCCGCTTCAAAGCAAAAAATGGAGACGCAATGAAATTGAAATGGATCGTTGCTGCCGTTCTGGCGGCAACAGGCAGTGCCGTTCACGCACAGTCGTCAGTGACGCTGTACGGTGTCCTCGATGCCGGGATGCTCTATCAGAGCACATCGGCGGCCACGCTGAGCCCGACGGCGCCGAACCTCGGCAAGGTCTATCGCTACAAGGATGGCGGTATCTATGCCAGCTACTGGGGACTCAAGGGTTCGGAGGACATCGGCGGCGGGTATCACGTCAATTTCAAGCTGCAAGGCGAATTCGACAGCGGCAGCGGCAAGTTCAATCTGTCCGACACGCCGGGCGGGGTCGCACCGTTCAACCAGGTTGCGATGGTCGGCGTATCCGGACCGTTCGGAACACTGAATTTCGGTCGACAGATCGTGCCGATTGCCTATGCCATGGCCGAGACGGACGTACGAGGGGCCCACTACTTCGGCAGCACGCTGACCGCGTGGCTCGGCATGAACCAGGCGGCGGGCTGGCAGGGCATCAGCACGAACGCGCCACTCGGCGCGTTGTACGACAGCAATGCGATCGTCTATGAATCGCCGAAGTTCGCCGGCGTGTCCGCGGAACTCGAGTATGCCCCGGGAGGGGTGCCGGGCAGCTTCCAGGCGGGGACGCGGGAATCCGTCGTGCTGAAATACTCGAACTATGGCCTTCGCCTCGCGGCGGGCTACTACGCCGGCCACGACACGAACCCCGGCCCGACGACGGTGGCCACCGGACTGGCCAACAACCGCCTGGTCTACGTGGGGGCGCTGTACACGTATCGCGCGTTCTCCGCTTCCGCATCGTATTCCAACGGCAGGGATCCGGCGCATGCCGAACTGGTCAACCTCGACCTGTACTCGGCCGGCCTCGGCTATCAGTTCTCGCCGGCCTTCAAGGTGACCAGTGGCGTGTATTACCTGAAGGATCGCAACAACCAGGCCAACAAGTCGACCGAAGTGGCCGTCGGCGCGGAGTACAGCCTGTCGAAGGCAACGCTCGTCTACGGGCAGGTGGGCCATGTGAACAACCGCGGAACGATGAACCAGCCCATCACGTTCGGCCAGCCCGTGGCGGCGGGCATGAGCACGACGGCGGTCATGCTGGGCGTCCGTCATGCGTTCTAGCGGCTGCGTCGTCGCCAGTTTCGACGAATGGGCGCACCGGGCAGCCCCTGCTTTCTCGGTGGTCGCGCGGTATCCAGCGGGGCTCGCTGCCGGGTGCGCGTGCCGACGTTGCGGTTGATCCGCACACACCGCAAGCCGCGCGCGAGCGGCTTGCGGTGACGCCGGCCGATCGGGGCGGGCGACGACGGAAGAAGTCAAGGCGGCGGAGCGCCGGAGCGCCGCGCGGACCGGAAAACCGGCCCCACGGACCGGAGTGCGCACGATTTGCTCCCTATCATCGACCACCATGCACGACACCTCCCCCGACAGCTCGGACGACGATCCGTCGGGGACGCACCGGCCGCGCCGAACGACGTCGGCGCGGCCTCTTTTCTCCAGATCCCGGAGCCAGCCTGCGAGGGTGCTCGAACCGCACTCCGTGCAGGTCGGCTCCACGGAAATTCGACGCTCTCGATCGACGCCATGGCACTTCTTTACCCGTTCGCCCCTCCGTTGCCGCGCCATCCTGTCGAGGTTGCCCCCGGCGTGCGCTGGATCCGGCTGCCGATGCCGTTCAGGCTCGACCACATCAACGTATGGGCGATCGACACGTCCGACGGCTGGGTGCTGGTCGACACCGGCCTGAACGCCCCCGACACCATGGCGGACTGGCTGGCGCTGATGGCGCAGGGGCCCCTGTCGCGGCCGCTCCAGGGGGTGTACGCGACGCACATGCATCCGGATCACGCTGGCCTGGCAGGGTGGTTGACGCGGCGCGCCGGCGTGCCGCTGCACATGAGCCGCCTCGAATACCTGTCGTGCCGGGTATTGCATGCCGACACGAACCGCGAGGCTCCGCCCGACGGCGTGCGGTTTTGCCGGCGCGCAGGGTGGTCGGAGGCGGCCGTCGAGGGCTATCGCAGCGGCTTCGGCAGCTTCGGCAAGCATATTCACGCGCTGCCCGACAGTTATCGGCGCCTGCAGGACGGCCACACGGTCCGGCTGGGCGGGCGCGACTGGCGAATCATCACGACCGGCGGCCATTCGCCCGAGCATGTCAGCCTGTACTGCCCGGATCTGAAGCTGCTGATCTCCGGCGACCAGGCGCTGCCGAAGATTTCGTCGAACGTGTCGGTGTTCGCGAGCGAACCGGAAGCCAACCCGCTGCAGGAGTGGTACGCATCGCTCGGGAAGCTGATGCGCGGCGTGCCCGACGATGTGCTGGTGCTGCCTTCTCACAACGAGCCTTTCTACGGGTTGCATGAGCGCCTGCACGCGCTCGAATCCGCACAGGATCGCGCCCTCGACCGGCTGCGCCAATCGATGGCGGCCGGCCCCCTGCGGATCGTCGATGCGTTTGTCCCGCTGTTCGGTCGTCCCATCGGGGAACAGGATGTACAGCAACTGAGTCTTGCGACCGGCGAGGCAGTGGCCTGCATGAACCATCTCATTGCCACGCGCGTGGTGAAGTGCGAGCTGGATGACGGCGACGTCGCGTGGTATTCGCTGGAAACTTGAGGCGGATGACCGCTTCGAGTGTCGGAACCGGCCGGCCGGATCGTTCGCGCGTATCGACCAGTCTCGGCGTTTCTCCATGTCATCGGTGCTACGGCGATCCGGGGACGCATTTTCAAAAGGAGTCCTGATACCATGCCTCATCCCGTTTCCACTTTGGGTGCGATACACACCGCTGTCAGCCTGGTGACGGTCGCCGCGGGTCTCTACAGTTTTTCCCGATATCGAGGGATCGACAGCTCAACCCGGTCCGCGCGGATCTACGTGGCGGGCATGGCGGCGTCCGTGTTCACATCGTTCGGGTTGTCCAGTACCGGAGGCTTCAATGTCGGGCACGCGCTCGGCATCGTGGCGCTTCTTGCAACGTGGGGTGGACTACGCGTCCCGCGAATCAACGTCCTGGGGACTGCGCGACAGTACCTTTCCCAGTTTGCATTCACGTTCAGCTTCTTTTTGCTGCTGATCCCGGGGATCAACGAGACGCTGACACGATTGCCGATTGGTCATCCGCTCGCGAACGGCCCTGATTCTCCCGTCGTGCGCGGTTCCCTCGCGGCATGGCTGGGCGTTTTCGTGCTGGGATCGCTGCTGCAGTTGTCGTGGCTTCGTTCTTGCCGCAGCCGTACATGAACGCGCCGGGCGAGGCCGTCCACCGCTTCCGCAGTCGTGCGACTCGTCCTCGCACGTGCGACATCGGCCCGCCCGGATCGGCTGCCACGCCCGGGGCGTCGCAGTCGGAAAGGAGCGGGCGGAGCCGCTCGCGTCGAGACGCACGTTCCGGCCGCCGACATCATGGGCATCCGTCGGCATGCCATTGACGGCAGCGTCGTCGGGCAGGCAAGATGCGTGCATGAACGCCGCAGCCCTTCAATTCATGATGTGCACCATGACCGCCGATGGCGAGTCGTGGGAATCGTGACGTTCATCCCTCACACACGAATTTCCTCTACGGCCCCGCCAGTCATGACGGGGCCGTGTCTTTTCGACCGCTCCGGAATGGCTTGGCACTGACAGGAGTGATCGCATGCATGACATCGCATGGTTTTCCGTTGCCCGGGACGTCTCCGGCGCACCGACGCGACGGTACGAGCCAAGGAGCGCAACGTGCTGACGATACGAAAAGCGAATGCCGATGACGTCCTCGACGCATGGGAGATCCGCCGTGCGTCCGTGCACGCCGCATGTGCCGGATATTATTCCGACGCCGCGCTTTCCGGATGGGTCGACGGTATGCCTACGGACAAATGGGCTCACCTCGTCGAGCACGATTTCCACGTTGTCGTCGACGAACGGCTGGTCGTCGGTACGGGCATGCTGACAATCGCGAGCGGGCAAGTCGACGCCATCTTCGTCCGACCCTCGCACATGGGCTGCGGCGTCGGCCGCACGATGCTGCAATTTCTCGAAGCGCGGGCCGGCGACCACGGTCTGCCCGACATGCACCTCGACGCAACGCTGAACGCCGCGCCGTTCTATCGGCGCTGCGGCTGGACGGGCGATGCGATTTCGACGTACCGGACCGCGCTCGGACTGGAGCTGGCTTGCGTGCCGATGACCAAGCGCCTGTCACGCGATGCATAGCGCGCCGCCGGCTGCCGGCTGCCACGCGTAGCCGGCGCAAGTCGACTCCGACGCTGGTCCTTGCACGCTCGATGCGAATGACGCTATTCGAGGGTTCCCTGTAAAATACGCCTTCCCGAACTTCATCGGCAACTGCCTCGTCATGCATCGAATCGGATTCTACGTTTGCCGCGGCTACGACGCGCTCGATCTCGGCGGCCCGCTGTCGGCGTTCAATCAGGTGGCCACCGTTGCCGGTCGCACGCCCTACGACCTGCATGTGATCTCGCAAGCCGGCGGCCCGGTTTCCGGCAATGCGGGCCTTTCGATCGAGACGAAGCCGAGCGCGAGGCGCACGTTCGACACGGTCGTTTTCGTGGGCGGCGATGTCGAGCCGATGCAGACGCCGGAGAACATCGCCGCCGCCGGCAAGCTGGCCGCGCGGGCGTCGCGGGTGGCGAGCGTTTGCACGGGCGCCTTTCTGCTGGCGGAAACCGGCTTGCTGGACGGCGTGAGGGCCACGACACACTGGCGCTACGCTGCGCTGTTGCAGTCGCGCTTCCCGCTCACCCGGGTCGACGGCGACAGCATCTATATCGAGGATGGCCGCGTCTGGACGTCGGCGGGGATCGCGTCGGGCATCGACCTGGCGCTCGGCCTGATCGAGCGCGATATGGGCGCGGAGACCGCGCGCGCGGTCTCCAGGCTGCTGGTCGTTCCGTATCGCCGGCCGGGCGGGCAGTCGCAGTTTTCCGCGATGTCGCAGATGGAGCCGGAATCGGATCGCATCCGCATCGCGCTGAATTTCGCCCGCGAGCATCTGACCGAAGCGTTGCCCGTCGAACGACTGGCCGATGCCGCAAGCTTGAGCTTGCGTCAGTTCGGGCGAGCCTTTCGCCGGGAAACCGGCGAGACGCCCGCGAGGGCGGTGGAGCGCCTGCGGGTCGAAGCCGCGCGATTGCGCCTGCAGGGCGGCAGCGAGCCGATCGAGCAGATCGCGCTGGCAGTGGGGTTCACCGATCCGGAACGGATGCGGAGAGCCTTCATCAAGCTGCACGGGCACCCGCCGCAAGCGATTCGACGCGAGAGCCGATCGGGCGGAACGCGCTGAGCGCCCGCCGGCCGCCCGGCGCACCGGCGGCCGGGCGGTGCGCGGATACGCGACTATCCGGGGCGCCGGATGTTCAATGGCCGGCCGCGTTGACAGGCGGGTAGTCGTTCCAGATGTCGCGATGCAGCTTCCAGACGCCGTCCTGCTTCAGAAAGACGAGCGTCTGTTTCGCGCGGAGCTTGAGCTTGCCATCGTGGTCGCGGATCTCCGCATCCGACACCTCCGTCACGGCCCGATCGTCGCCGTAGAACTCGTATTGGCTGAACGATACGGTGTCGGGGCGGGAGCCGGCATACCCTTTGGTGAAGTACGCGGCGATCGCGCTGCCGCCCGTCACCTTGTCGCCGCCGGGCGGCAGGAGCGCGCCGTCGCGGGTATAGAGGCGGCCTATCGCCTCATAATCCCCGCGCGCAAAGGCGTCTGCCCATCGCGCGTTCTCGGCCTTGATGGCTGCTTCGGGTGGACGTCGCGAATCGCCGGCGGTGGCCGGCGTCGCGAACGCGAAAAAGGAAACGCAGGCTGCGAGCGCAGCGGTGCAAAGACGAATCTGTCGCATGACGTAATGGGAAACCTGGCTTGAATTGAACGGGTGGAACCGACGGGCCGGTGGAGCCGGCCATGCCGGCCGAGGCCTTCATCGAGACCGTCGGCGAGGCGTGCGTACCTTTGCCGGCAGGCGCTTCAGCGCACGCCGGGGATGCGCGCGAGCCCACGGGATGCGCCGGGCAGTTCCCGGTCGACCATCGCGACGACTTCCGGCCGTGCGTCCCTCGGATGGCCGGAGTGGAACGGCGGCGCGGGATCGTATTCGATCACGAGCTGCGTGAATTCGGCGGCCTGTCGACCGCGCAGTTTCGCGGCGACGCGCAGCGCGAAGTCGATGCCCGCCGTTACGCCGCCTCCGCTCATGAAGCGGCCGTTGTCGTCCTCCACGAAGCGATCGGGAACGGGAATGGCGCCGTATTCGGCGAGCTTGTTGACGAAGGCCCAATGGCAGGCGCTGCGCTTGCCGTGGAGAATGCCCGTGGCGGCGAGCACGAGCGAGCCGTTGCACACCGACGTCACGTGCCGGGCGCTTTCCGCGAGACGCCGGATTTGCGCCTGGTACGCCGGCCGCATCGGCACGCTCAGATCGGACCCGCCGGGCACGAGGATCACGTCCGCTTTCTCGATATCGGCGAGCCGTTCGGTCTTGCCGTACACGACGCCGAATTCGAGCGTCACGTTGCCGCCGTCGAGGCTCGCATAGCGAACGTTCGTATTGGGCAGCCGGTGGAAAATCTCGCTGGGGCCGGCGAAGTCGAGAAGCGTGCCACCGTCGTAATTGACGATCAGGATCTCGAGCGGGTCGTTCGGGGCGAGCAGTCCGCCGTCGCCAGCCTGCGCCAACGCGGGCGTGGCGTGTCCGAGCAGTGCGCCGCCCCCCACGACGGCGCCCAGGGCGGCGACGCCTCCAAGCTTGAGCATGTCGCGGCGCGAGCGCCCGGGCTGGGTAAGGGGCGTGACGGAAGACGGGTTGTCGCGATGGTCGGTCAAGATGATTGCTCCTTGTGCAGTGGCCCGCCGTGCGGGCGTAACCAGGCCGGGCCGGATTGAACGAGCGCCACGGCGGCAGGCGTGGCGAACGTGAGATCGGGGTGTGGACGGGGCCGGACGATGTGCCGGGCCGGCCCGGGCGTCGCGGCTCGCGGGCCTATAGCTGCGACGCGCCGCCGTCGACGACCAGTTCGGCGCCGACGACGTAAGCGGATTCGTCGCTGGCGAGATAGAGCGCCGCGTGGGCGATGTCGTCGGCGCGGCCCATGCGGCCCACCGGGATGGCTGCGGCGAATTCGGCCTTGCGGTCGCGAACCCAGTCGTCGGGCATGCCCCACTTCGCGATCAGGGGCGTGTCGATCGCGCCGGGGGCGATCGCGTTGAAGCGGATCTTCCGGTCGAGAAACTCGTGGGACCAGCTGCGGGCGAGCGATCGCACGGCGGCCTTCGCGGCCGCGGTCAACGAGATGCCATGCTTGCCGGTCTGCGCGACGAACGAGGTATTCAGGATGACGGACGAACCCGCGCGCAAGTCCGGCAGCACCGCTTGCAGCGTGTACACCACGCCCCTGACGTTGATGTCCATGATCTCGTCGTAGAGTGCGTCGTCGATGTCGTCGAGCGCGGACGGGAACGCCCAGCCGGCGTTGGCGAACACGACGTCCAGGCCGCCGAACGTCTTCCGGGTCTCCGCGGCGATCGCGCGCATGTCCTGGAGCGAGCGCACGTCGCCCTTGAGAACGATCGCGTGTTCGCCGAGCTCGGCCTTCACGCGCTCAAACACGGTTTCGTCGCGGCCGGTTACCGCGACGCGCGCGCCTTCCGCAATGAACAGCTTCGCGGTGGCGAGGCCGATGCCGCTGGTGCCGCCCGTGATCAAGGCCGATTTGTTCCTGAGTCTCATCTTCCATTCCTTTCCACGTTGTGATGGATCGGGCCGGAAGTGCGCAGCGCCGTTGCGTTCGTGCGCTTTGCCGTGACCGGCTCGATCTGCCACACGCAGTATGGAATGCGGCGTGAATGGCGCAAAGGTCGTATAACCCTCAAAACGCGCCACTCGCCGCCGGCTTGCGGCGTCACGCGTCCGTTGCGTAGCGCAAGCCGTAGCCTCCGTCGATTCGTTCGATGCGTGCGAACCCGAGTTCCCCCAGATGCATGCCGGCGATCAGAAGGCCGTCCGAGCTGACCCGGTCGAGAATCCGTGACCGCGTGGCGACTGCCAGCGACGCATCGTGATCGAACGCAATCGATACCTCCGGCCGTTGAATCTGGATGTGCGGGAAGTGAACCACGTCGCCCCACACGAGCAGGCCCTGGTCGCGGGATTCGACCACGTATCCGGTGTGCCCGTCGGTGTGCCCCGGCAGCGGCAGCGCGCGGATGCCGGGGAGCACCTGTCCGTCGTCGAACAGGCGGAGCCGGTCGCGATAGGCGTCGAACACCCGGCGCGCCATCATGAAATTGCCGCGCGCCCGCTCGCTGGCGCGGCTCAGGTTGCCGTCGTCCTGCCAGAACGCGATTTCACGCCGATGCACAACGAGCTCCGCATTCGGAAACGCGACCTGTCCCGCGCCGCTCACCAGCCCGCCGACATGGTCGGGATGCGCGTGGGTGAGCAGGATGGTGTCGATCGCGGCGGGGTCGATGCCGGCAAGCGCGAGGTTTGCCCCGAGGCGGCCGCCCCATTGCCGGAAGCCGCCCGCGCCGCCGTCGATGAGCACGGTGCGGCCCGCGCCGCGCACGACGTAGCAATTGATATGCACGGCGGTAGGGGGCTGCTGCCCGGCGGCGCGCTGCAGGTTCGACGCGTCGGACGGATCGATATTCGCGAGGACGTCGAGGCTGGCGTCGAGGTAGCCGTCGCTGATGGCGGTGATCGTGAAATCCCCGACGGCCTGGCCTGGAAAGGTGAGGGTGGACATCATGCTGCTCCGGTTCGGCTAGTTGCGTGCGTGAAGGGACGACTCGGTGTAACCGGCGCATCGAATCCGCGCGGTGAGGCCGGTGCGATGAACGACGGCGCGGTCGAGCGCCTCCATGAACCGGTTCATGACCGCCGGCGTGCGAAACGGCGCGATGCGGTAGCGGACGTCGGCGAAGGCGGGATGCCCGTACCCGTGCCGAACCGCCAGAAAAATCACGTGAACGTTCCGGCGTTCCGCTTCGAGCACCTGCGTGCAGAGTTCGACGCAGTCGCGCGACAGCTCGGCAAGGCTGGCGTCGGCCGGCATCCGCGTCGCATCGATCGAGAAAGTGACGTTCGGCATCGCAGGCTCACTCCCGGACGGTCGAAAGAGGGCGGGCGCTCGTCAGTTGGTCCGTCATCGGCGCGTAAAGGTGAACGCCGTCGGGGAGAGGTTCGTCGCGCGGCGCGCGATCGCGCGGCAGCACCGCGAGCCAGCGGCGCGCCGGATGCTGCTCCAGCGCGACGGCCTGCAGGGCCAGCGGTTCGAGGCCCAGCCGGACCAGCGGATCGGGGCCGTCCGTACAAAGCGCGAGGCGTTCGTCGTGCGCGACCGCCGGCGCGAGGCCGATATCGTCGTAGAGATTCCGGTGCCAGTCGGTGATGTGCTGCTGCCACTTCGCGAAATTGCCGCCGCCTTTCCGGCGATAGTCGTCGCCGGTCAGGACGTCGAGGTCGTCGATCGTATGGACGGCCAGATAGACGGGGCACCCGCCGCCGATCGCCTTGAACCGCTGCGACGTGTGAAATCCGCTCACCGAGATCAGGGCGGGCAGTTTCTGGAGGCTGTAGAAGTCGTTCCATTCGGCTTCGCTGGCGGGATCGGCGAAGCTGCATTCCACGGTATAGATCATCCGGTTTGTCCTTTGAGGATGGCGTACATTCCGCTGCGAACGTCTGATGTTCAGTGCGGTAACGTAATGCTAAGCTCGTGTTTACACCGCATAAAACGAAATAAAGTCAGCCTTCAGTGATATTTGCTCAAGCTGGCGATCCAGCCGCACTCCGACCGACGAGACGCCCATGACCCGCAGGATTCCAAGCAATGCCGCCCTCCAGGCGTTCGAGGCCGCGGCCCGACACGGCAGCTTCGCCCGCGCCGCCGAGGAGCTGGCGCGGACCGAGGGCGCCGTCAGTCGCCAGATCGGCCGGCTGGAAGCGTTTCTGGGCGTCGCGTTGTTCGAGCGGATCGGCAACCGGGTGCGGCTGGCGCCGAACGGCGTGCGCTACGCGGCGCAGGTGCGCGAGATCCTCGACCGGCTGGAACGGGACAGCCTTTACCTGATGGGCCAGCCGGTCGAAGGCGCGAGCATCGATATCGCCGCCATTCCGACCTTCGCCACCCGCTGGCTGATCCCGCGGCTGAAGCGGTTCCAGGATCGGCATCCGAACATCACGGTGCATGTCGCCGAACGGATGGAGCCGTTCCTGCTGGCCGGCAGCGGTTTCGACGCGGCCATTCATTTCGAGCATCCGGCCTGGGCGGGCATGCATCTGCATCCGCTGCTGGAGGAAGTGCTCGTGCCCGTGTGCAGCCCGGCGCTGCTGGCCGGCGCCGGGGCGGCGGCGTCGCTGGATGCGCTGCCGCGCCTTCACCGGCGCCAGAATCCGGACGCGTGGCAGGCATATGCCCAGGCGTGCGGCATCGCGCTGACCAATTCGGCGGTCGGCGCGCGCTACGACCTTCATTCGATGCTGATCGAAGCGGCGCTGGCCGGCCTGGGCGTCGCGCTGGTGCCGCGCCTCTACATCGGGGCCGAGCTGGAGCAGGGCCGGCTGGTCGCGCCCTGGCCCGAAGGCAAGACGGTGACGAAGCACTTCTGCCTCGTCCTGCCCGAGCCGCTCGAACTGGCCGAAGGGCCGGTGCAGGCATTTGCGAGATGGGTGCTGCAGGAAGCGCGGGGCACGACGCCGCATGACGGCGCGTGACGACGCCCGACATGCATCGCGCGGCCGTCATGCGCGCGGCGGCCGCGTTGCCCGGTTGATTGTCCGGGCGCGGGCCGGGCGCTCGGGTACACTCGGAGTCCCGTCACGCACGCGGCAACAGCATGGACAGTCAGCTTTGGATCATTTTCGGGCTCACCTTCGTCATCCATGTGATCGCGACGCTGGCGTATGCCGTGCGGATCGCGGGCGTGCGCACGCGCCGCATCGCGCTGTCGTTCTCGCTGTTCGGGATCATCGCGTTGGTCTCGCGGACGGCGAATTCCTTCCAGGGGCCGTTCATCGCGAAGCGCGTCGAGATGGACATCGCGCACCGGATGGGGAGCGGGCTGCTGACCGATTTTCGATGGTTCCTTCTATCCGCGACCGCGGCGACCATCGCCGGATCGTTCCTGATTCCCACGTTCCAGCGCTATTTCAGCCGCGCGGTCGAGCACTTCCAGGTGAACCGCTCGATTCCCCGCCTGCTGCTGGACGCGTGCAGCCGCGCCGGGATCAACTACCTCCGCGTCGGCGCGCGATTGCCGTCCCGCCAGAACGTCACGCAACTGGCCGCGAGCGCGGGCGTGTCCTGGCGCGTCATCGCGCTGAACGTCGCCGCGATGGCGATCTGGACGGTCGGCGTGTTCGCGTCGCTGTATGCGGGTTACCTGAAGCCCGATCTGCGCGTGACGTGCGCGAACCTGTCGTCCGTCATCAACGGTTTCGCGACCGTCGTGCTGGCGGTCGTCATCGACCCGCAGGTTTCCGTCATGACCGACGACGTCATCGAAGGCCGGATATCGGAGAACAGCTTCCGGCGGGCCATCACGACGCTCGCGGGCGCGCGCGTGCTCGGCACGCTGTGCGCGCAGGCGGTGCTCGTGCCGGCCGCGCTCGTCATCGTGCGCGTCGCCGAGCTGATCTAGCTGAATGCCTGGCCGCGCTGTCGCCGCGTCGCACCTTCGTCATCGGCGTGTCGTGCCCGCTGGACGTGCTCGAGCGGCGCGAGCGCACGAGGCCGGATCGCGGCGAAGGCATGGCGCGATCCCAGTTCGGGCATCCCGCTTATACGCGGCCGTATGCGATGTGCATCGACACGTCGACCTGCACGCCGGAGGACGGCGCACGCCGCATCCGCGCGCACATCGATGCGCAGCGCGAATGAGCGCGGCCGGGCCGGTTCGGCATGCGCCGCGTTCTCCTTTAAACTCGGCTGCACCGGCGTTTTGCGGTCTCGTTGCGAACGCCGGCCTCGCGCGACGAACCGCGTGGGGCATGAAACCGATTCCTGTCGCAAGGTTGCGCGTGCGCGACCCCCTGAAGCAACGCGTTGTCGTACAAAACTTCGATCAACCTGTCATAGGGAGCCGAACGAATGAATTCCCCGGTGATTCGGGCCGCCGCCGCACAAGACGTTGACGACATCTACGCCGTCCACCGAGACTCCGTCATCCAGCTCTGCGCCGGGCACTATACGCATGAACAGATCGACGGCTGGCTGGACGGGCGCGATCCGTCGATGTACCTGGCGGCCGTCGAGAATTGCTCGATCTGGGTGGCGGACGACGGCGGAATCCGCGGTTTCGTCGAGACGGCGGGCGAGGAGGTCACCAAGCTGTTCGTTCGCGGCCGGTCGGCGGGCGGCGGAATCGGCGCCACGCTGCTGGAACATGCCGTCTCGACGATTGCGGACAACGGTCATGCGCGCGCATATCTCGAAGCCACCACGAATGCGCGGTCGTTCTACGAGCGGCACGGATTCGAGGTCGTCGGGTCGGGGCATTTCTCGCACGGGCGCAGCCAGGTCCGGCTCGAAATCGTGAAGATGGCGCGCCGGCTGACGCAGGATGCCGGGTGACCGGGGCCGCGCGGGCGCACGAACGGGCGGTTGTGGTCCCGATGCGTCCATACAGGGGATTCATGGATTGAATGCCCGCCTATTCAAAATATAAATTTCGGGAGTAATCTGGCCCCCGATATGCTTCGCAGTTCTTGTCGGATCGGAGCTGCACGCCGGATGCCCGGCAGGGGGATCGGGCACGGTAACGAACCGGTTCGGCTGCCGGAGACGGTCGATCGCGGGGCGGGCAGGGTGTGAATCCGGCGGGCGCAGTGCTGGCGGCCGCCGGGCGTAGTCGTACACGGATTGAGTTGGGTGACTTGAAACGCAGGCCGTGACTCCTTGCGACGGCCACTACTGACAGTTCACGATATGACAAACCTGATTGGGGTCCCTCTGGAGACGGCCCACGAGGAGCGGCGCGTAGCGACCGTTCCCGATGTGGTCGAGAAGCTGATCAAGCTGGGGTTTCCGGTGGCCGTGCAAAGCGGCGCCGGCGCCGATGCAAACTTCAGCGACGACGACTACCGTGCGGCCGGGGCTGAAATCGTGCCGTCGGCCGCCGATCTGTGGGGCCGCAGCGACATCGTCCTCAAGGTCCGTCCGCCGAGCAGCGAGGAAGTCGCGCTGATGCGCGAAGGCGGCACGCTGATCGGCTTCGTGTGGCCGGCGCAGAATCCCGAACTGATGCAGCAGCTGGCCGCGAAGCGGGCCACGGTGCTGGCCATCGATTCGCTGCCGCGCACGCTGTCGCGCGCGCAGAAGATGGACGCGCTCACGTCGATGGCCGGCGTGAGCGGCTACCGTGCCGTCATCGAGGCGGCGCACGCGTTCGGCCGTTACTTCAACGGGCAGATCACGGCCGCGGGCAAGGTGCCGCCGGCCAAGGTGTTCATCGCCGGCGCGGGCGTCGCGGGCCTCGCGGCGATCGGCACGGCGGCGGGCCTGGGCGCGATCGTGCGCGCCAACGACACGCGTGCGGAAGTGGCCGACCAGGTCAAGTCGCTCGGCGGCGAATTCGTCAAGGTCGACTACGAGGAAGAGGGCTCGGGCGGCGGCGGTTATGCGAAGGTGATGAGCGAGGGCTTCCAGCAGGCGCAGCGCGCGATGTACGCGCAGCAGGCCAGGGAAGCGGACATCATCATCACCACCGCGCTGATTCCCGGCAAGCCGGCGCCGAAGCTCATCACGGCCGAGATGGTGCAGTCGATGAAGCCGGGCAGCGTGATCGTCGACATGGCCGGCGAGCAGGGCGGCAACTGCGAGCTGACGGTGCCGGGCGAAGCCGTGGTCTGTCACGGCGTGACCATCGTCGGCTACACGGATCTCGCATCGCGCCTGGCGCGGCAGTCGTCGACGCTGTATGCGACCAACCTGCTGCGCGTGGTCGAGGAGCTGTGCAAGGCCAAGGACGGCACGATCGACGTCAACTTCGACGACGACGCGATCCGCGGCCTCACGGTCATCAAGGAAGGCAACGTGACCTGGCCGCCGCCGCCGCTCCAGCAGCCGGCCGCGGCACCGAAGCCCGCGGCGGCGCCGGTTGCCGCTGCCGCGTCCAAGGGCCACGGTCACGGCAGCGGCGCGCCGATGTCGGCGAAGTCGCTCGCGATCGTGTTCGCCGTCGGCGCGCTGGCGTTCCTGCTGGTCGGCCAGTTTGCGCCGGCCACGTTCCTGTCGCACTTCACGGTGTTCGTGCTGGCCTGCTTCATCGGCTACATGGTGATCTGGAACGTCACGCCGTCGCTGCATACGCCGCTGATGAGCGTCACCAACGCGATCTCGTCGATCATCGCGATCGGCGCGCTGGTGCAGGTCGCGCCGCCGCTGGGCGAGGCCGCGGCGGAGGGGCGTCCGTCGGGGCTGATCCTGGGCCTGGCGGTGGGCGCGCTGACGCTCACGGCCGTCAACATGTTCGGCGGTTTCGCGGTGACGCGGCGCATGCTGGCGATGTTCCGCAAGTAAGGAGACGACAACGATGACTTCCAACCTGACTACCGTCTCTTATATCGGCGCGGCCATCCTCTTCATCCTCAGCCTCGGCGGGCTGGCGAACCCCGAGACCGCGCGCCGCGGCAACCTGCTCGGCATGATCGGCATGCTGATCGCCGTGCTCGCCACGGTACTCGGCCCGCGCGTCTCGGTCGAAGGCATTCCGTATATCGTGGCTGCACTGGTCGTCGGCGGCGCCGTCGGCCTGTTCGCCGCGAAAAAGGTGCAGATGACGCAGATGCCCGAACTGGTTGCGCTGATGCACAGCCTGGTCGGTCTGGCGGCCTGCCTGGTGGGCTTCGCGAGCTACATCGATACGTCGGTTCAGTTCACGGGTGCCGAGCACGCGATCCACGAAGTGGAGATCTACGTCGGCATCCTGATCGGCGCGGTGACCTTCGCGGGCTCGGTCATCGCATTCGGCAAGCTCTCCGGCAAGATCGGCGGCAAGCCGCTGCTGCTGCCGGCGCGGCACTGGCTCAACCTCGCCGCGCTGCTGATCGTGATCTACTACGGTCGCGCGTTCCTGCATGCGGAGACGATCCAGGACGGCATGACGCCGCTCGTCGTGATGACGGTGGTGTCGCTGCTGTTCGGCGTGCACATGGTGATGGCGATCGGCGGCGCGGACATGCCCGTCGTGGTGTCGATGCTCAACAGCTACTCGGGCTGGGCGGCGGCTGCCACCGGCTTCATGCTCGGCAACGACCTGCTGATCGTGATCGGCGCACTGGTGGGCTCGTCGGGTGCGATCCTGTCGTACATCATGTGCCGCGCGATGAACCGCAACTTCATCAGCGTGATTGCCGGCGGCTTCGGCACCGGCAGCGGCGCACCCGCGGCAGCGGGCGGCGGTGCGCAACCGGCCGGCGAAGTGGTGGCCGTGAGCGCGCTCGAAACGGCCGAGATGCTGCGCGAGGCCCGGAGCGTGATCATCGTGCCCGGGTACGGGATGGCCGTGGCGCAAGCCCAGCATACCGTGCACGAACTGACCAAGGTGCTGCGCGAGAAGGGCGTCGACGTGCGGTTCGCGATCCATCCGGTGGCGGGCCGCATGCCGGGCCACATGAACGTGCTGCTGGCCGAGGCGAAGGTGCCTTACGACATCGTGATGGAGATGGACGAGATCAACGCCGATTTCCCCGAGGCCGACGTGTCGATGGTGATCGGCGCGAACGACATCGTGAACCCGGCGGCGCAGGAAGATCCGGCCAGCCCCATCGCCGGCATGCCGGTGCTGGAAGTGTGGAAGGCCAAGACCTCGATCGTGATGAAGCGCAGCATGGCCTCGGGCTACGCGGGCGTCGACAATCCGCTGTTCTACAAGGACAACAACCGGATGCTGTTCGGCGACGCCAAGAAGATGCTGGACGAGGTGTTCGGGGCGTTGAAGGGCTGACGGCGGCGCGCATGCGCGGGGCGAACGACAACCGGCGGCGGCGCGTGGCCGCCGGCCGGTCGGATCGTCCTTGCGCCTGCATGCGGCACGGCCGTGTCGCATGCCTTCTGCTTTGCCGCAGGCAGCGGCGCCGCCTATCCGCGCATGCCGAGCCCGGCGAAGTTCGTGATCGTCGCGTCGCAGGCCCGCGCGAGCGCCAGGTCGTGGCTCGAGAAAAAGACCGCGCGGTCGGCGGCCAGGGTCTTGAACAGGTCGACGAGAACGGCGCGCGCGGCGGCATCGAGCCCGTTGCCCGGTTCGTCGGCGATCACGACGGCGGGCGCGCCGAGCGTCGTCGCCGTCAGGAACAGCTTCTTGCGCGTGCCGAGCGACATCTGCTCGAAACGCTTGTCCAGGTGCGGAGCCAGCCCGAAGCGGTCGGCCAGCTCGAGCACGCGGGAATCGACGACGGTCTTCTTGGCGGTCGCCACCAGGTCGAGAAACGCCCGCCCCGTCTGGAACGGATACGCGAGGCAATCGTCCGGCACGTACGCCAGCACGGATTTCGCGTCGAGCGGCGCGGTCCGCAGCGAATGGCCGCCGAGCCATACCTCGCCTTCGTCTGCCTCGATCGCGCCGGCGAGAATGCCGAGCAACGTCGACTTGCCGCTGCCGTTTTCGTCGCACAGCGCCACGCATCCGGCGCCGGAGGTGTAGTTGAGCCCGTTGAAGATGATGCGCTTGTCGTAGCGCTTGCCGAGATTGTCGAAGCGGAGCATGGAGCGGTTGATCAGACGAAGATTGGCCAGGTGAGCGTGACCCAGGTCACGGTCAACAGTATGCCAAGCAACACGGATTGCCGCGACGCATAACGTTGCGGCAAGTAGTGCAATGCGAGGAGCGGCGCGGCCGAACCCACGAGCGCCGCCGCCATCGCCCAGGACAGCACGCCGTGCGCCACCAGCACCAGCGGCGCGACGGCGGCGAACGGCAGCGCGAGCGCGGCCACGGTCAGCCAGTCGGCCCGACGCTTCGCGAAGGCCGATAGCGGCAGCGAGCGCATGAAGTGGGCGGCCCGCTCGTGCGCCGCCCGCAAGTCGCGGTAGGTCGTCGCCGCGATCAGGGCCACGACGGCCTGCGCGATCAGCGTCAGCGGAACGGCGCGCCTGTCGAAATCCCAGAGGACGAGCAGGAAGCACGTGGCCGCCGCGACCGCGCCCATCATCAGGCAGTGTCCGAGCGTGCTCGCGGCACGGTCCCGCACGATGCCGATCTGCAGGCGGGCCATCGGCGAAAGCGCGTTTCGCATCCGCGGCCGGACGGAAGCGGTGACGCGGCGCGAGAACGCACCCGACCGCGTGGCCGAGCGCCGGGCGGTATGGATGATCGCGAATGCCGCGAGCAACGACGCCATGGTCAGCAGCACCAGGCGCAACGCGCCGTCGGCGTGAAAGCCGCCGACCAGCATCACGTTGGCGACGATCAGCGCGACGGCGTTGCGCGCATGGCGCGACAGCGCCGTCAACTGCCACCCCAGCGTGCTCAGGAACAGGCCGAGAACGAACAGATAGTTGACGGCCTTCTGGGGCAGAAACGCGAGCGCAACGGCGGCGGCCGCCACCGGCAGCAGCAGCGGCGTGCTCGCGACGATCACGACGACGGCGTCGACGGCGCGACGGCGGCCGTCGGGCACCGGCAGGGACGCGAGGAAGGCGGCGAACGGGCCGCCGGTGATGGCGGTGCGCTGCGCCAGGACCCACAGGATGCCCACCGCCTCGAGCAGGATCACCCATGCGAAGCGCCATTCGATGTCGTGCGACGGCGCCAGTGCCGCGAGTACCGGGGCGCCCAGAATCCGCGTCTGCGAGAACACCGGCATCGCCGGCAGCAGCAGCGCCGCCAGCAGCAGCAACGCCTGCCAGTGCCTGCGCAGCAGGTTCGAGGTCGCGATTGCGTACCACCTCAGTCGGCAAGACAACATCGTTTCCGGCTCCCGGTAACCGTCAGACGAACAGGCATCCTGCCACGCCGATCGCCGCGTCACAACCGCCGCGGTCGTCGGCTGACGGTGCGTGGTCGCGCGCACGACCGGGGCGGCGGCGGTCGATTGCATCGTGCGGTGTCGCCGGAAAGCGGGTGCGTGGAGGTGCCGCATCGGTCGTGCCGGCGGGCGTTCAGGGCGTTCAGGGTAGTTCCCGGAATGCGCCGGTGCAGCGCGCCGTGCCGAGTCCGGTGCGACAGGCAACTGCGCCGACGTCGCGGTCGCGACGATCGGTCGTCCGCCGGCGGCCGGGCCGGTTGGCCGAAAGTCGAAACGCGCGGGTCATCGCGCTCGGGTATGCTGGAACGCAAGCACGCCGGCGCAACGGCGTGCCGCGCCGCGCGCGACGCGGCGATCGCAACGCAACGAACACGACACGACACAACCATCGGCCGCACAGGCCGGCCTTCACTCCACTCCGGAACAGGAACTCGACATGGCAGAACTGGACAACGCGCTGTACGAACGGATCGGCGCGCTGAGCGACGCGGGCGACGCACTGATGGAAGACGGGGACTATGACGGCGCGCTGGCGAAATTCCGGGAAGGCTTCGACCTGCTGCCCGAACCCCGGACGCAATGGGAAGCCGGTACCTGGCTGATGGCCGCCATCGGCGACGTGAATTTCCATCAGGCGGACTACGCGGCCGGCCGCGACGCGTTGAGCGATTCGATGCATTTTCCGAACGCGATCGGCAATCCGTTCCTGCACCTGAGGCTCGGTCAGTGCCGGTTCGAACTGGGCGATCTCGACCGCGCGGCCGACGAGCTGATGCGCGCCTACATGGGCGGCGGGCCGGAATTGTTCGAGGACGAGGACGGCAAGTACCTGCGATTCCTCGCCACCCGGGCGGAAGGCATCGAGACGCCCTGACGGGCGCCGTCCGTTCCGCCGCCGGCTCGCGCCGCGCGAGGCCTGCGATGCCCGCGCGGCGGTGCCGGACGTTTCTCCGCCCCAGCGCGACCTGCCCATGAACCTGACCTTCCCTCTTGCCACGCCATCCGACGCCGACACGCTGGTGGCGATCCGCATCGCGGCGATGCGCGACAGCCTCGAGCGCATCGGCCGCTTCGATCCGCAACGGGCGCGCGAGCGCTTTCTCGCGTCGTTCGACCCGGCGCTGTGCCGCTTCATCGAAGCCGACGGCGTGCGCGCGGGCTTCTTCGTGGTCCGTCCGAAGGACGACCACTGGCTGCTCGATCACCTGTACATCGTGCCCGCGCATCAGGGCAAGGGCATCGGCGCGGCCGTGCTGCGCAACGTCCTGGCGCAGGCCGACGCGCGGCGCGTGCCCGTTCGCGTCGGCGCGCTGCGCGGCAGCGACTCGAACCGCTTCTACGCACGCCACGGCTTCGTGCAGACCGACGAGGCGGAATGGGACATCTACTACGTGCGCGAACCGGGGCCGGCAACGGCGTAGTTCGCGCGTTGCCGCATCCGGCGCACCGCCGCACCGGACGGTTGCATCAGCGTTTTCCCGGATACGGAATGCGCGGCGCCGGCCGATGTTGCAGGGAGAGTCCAGATTTCATGACCCGAGGCCAATCATGACGATATCCGCAACGAGCGGGCCGATTGCGCCAGCGCCTGACGCGACCGGCGCGGCAGCGACATCCGGCGATGCGGGCGGCGTGCCGTCGATCCTGCTGGTCGACGACGAGCCGAGCGTGCTGTCGGCGCTCCGGCGCGTGTTCCGGCCCGCGGGCTACGAGATCCTGATCGCGGAAAGCGGCGAGGCCGCGCTCGAGATACTGGCGTCGACCGAAGTCGACCTGATCGTGTCCGACATGCGGATGCCGGGCATGAGCGGCGCGGAGTTCCTCTCCGTCGCACGGGCGCGCTACCCGGACACGATGCGCATCCTGCTGACCGGCTATGCGGAGATCGCGTCGGTCGTGCAGGCCGTCAACGAAGGCGGCGTCTATCGCTACCTGAACAAGCCGTGGGACGACCACGACCTGCTGCTGACCATCGAACAGGCGCTGGAGCAACGGCGCTTGCGGCGCGAAGCGGCGCGGCTGGCCGCGCAGAACGAGGCGCAGAACGAAGCGCTGCGCCGTTTCAACACGGCGCTCGAAGCGCAGGTGCGCGCACGCACGGAAGAACTCGGCCAGACGGTGCTGTTCCTCGAGGCCGCGCAACGCGACCTGAAAAGCAGCTTTACCGCGATGGTCCAGGTGTGCGCGAGCATGATCGAGTTGCGCTGCGGGGACGCGGGCGGGTACGCGATGCGGGTCGGCGAGATCTCGCGCCGGCTCGCGCTGTCGCTGGAGCTGGGCGAGCTGCACGCGCAGGACGTCTATTTCGCGGGGCTGCTGCACGGCATCGGCAAGTTGTCGTTGCCGGACGAATTGCTGCGCAAGCCGCCCGGGCGGATGACGGCGGAAGAACACGGGCTGTTCCAGCAGCATCCGCTGCGCGCGCAAATGGTGCTGATGCCGGTCGCGCAACTGCACCGGGTCGCGTCGATCGTGCTGCACCAGTACGAACGATTCAACGGGCGCGGCACGCCGGACGGGCTGGCGGGCGATTCGATCCCGTTCGGCTCGCGGATCGTGGCGGTCGTGCGCGATTTCGAAGGGCTGCGCAAGGGCGACATCGGCGCGCCGCATTCGGTCGAGCAGGCGCTCGACGCGATGCGCTCGCAGGCCGGCCTGCGCTACGACCCACGGATCGTCGACCGGCTGGGCGAGCTGATGCGGGATCCGGCGAGCCTCGGCATCGCGGCGTCCGTGGCGTCGATCAAGTCGGCGCAACTGCGCGACGGGATGCAGCTCGCCGACGATCTGCGCACGCATCGCGGCGTGCTGCTGATGACGAAGGGCAGCGTGATGTCGGCACACCAGATCGAACTCGTGCGGCGCTTCGAGACGCGCGAGGGGACGCCGTTCGACATCCTCGTACTGGCGGGCAAGGGGGCGACGACGCAGGCGCCGAACGGGGACGAGCCGTCCGCGTGACGCCGGCCGCGGCGACGCACTCACCTCGAACCGGGCGCTCGACCATGCAAGGCTCCTATCACCTCCCGCTCGTCCTGCTGTCGCTCGCGATCGCGACGCTGGCCTCCTACACGACCCTCGATCTGGCCGCGTTCATCGCGCTGCTCGACAAGCCGAAGCTCAAGCGCGCGTGGCTCGCCGGCGGCGCGGTGGCGATGGGAACCGGGATCTGGTCGATGCATTTCGTCGGCATGCTCGCGTTTGCGCTGCCGGTGCCGCTCGGCTACGCGTTGCCGGATACCGGGGCGTCGCTGGCGATCGCGGTGCTCGTGTCGTATGTCGCGCTGAAAGTCGTCACGCGCGGGCGGCCGGGCTGGCGCCGCTTGTGGGCCGGCGGCGCGCTGCTGGGCGGCGGAATCGCCGGCATGCACTACACGGGCATGGCCGCGCTGCGCATGCAGCCCGGGATTCGCTACGACGCGGTGCTGTGCGCCGCATCGATCGGCATTGCGGTGAGCGCCGCGACCGCCGCGTTGTGGATCGCGCAGGCGCTGCGCGTGCAGCAGGCGCGCCATGCGACCGTGCAGCGCACCGGCGCGGCGATGGTCATGGGCGCGGCCATCGCCGGCATGCACTACACGGCGATGGCGGCCGCGCATTTCGCGCCGGACGCCCGCTGCGGGGCCGCGAACGGCGTCGACGCGCCGTGGCTCGCGACGACCGTCGCGCTGTTCACGACGGCGACGCTGGTCGTCACGCTGCTGCTGAGCCGCTTCGATGCGCGCACCACCTTCCTGCGCGGGATGACCGATACGCTCGAGCGGCTGGTGCGGCTGCGGACCGACGAACTCGAACGCGCGCTGCAGCGCTACGAGCAGACCACGGCGACGCTGCAGCGCACGCGCGAGATCATGACGACCGAGATCGACGAGCGCAAGGCCGCGCAGGCGCGGCTCGAACGGGAGAGGGAGGAACAGCGGCGCCTGCTGCATGCGCTCGAGGACACCCACGAGCAGTTGCTGCAGTCGGAAAAGCTCGCGTCGATCGGTCAGCTCGCGGCCGGCGTCGCGCACGAGATCAACAATCCGATCGGCTTCGTCAGTGCGAACCTCCATACGCTGAAGACGTGGGTGCACGACCTGCTCGAGGTGGTCGCCGCGCATGAAGCCGCACTGCCGCAGCTCGACCCCGCCGCCCGCGAGACGCTGGCGGCGGCGGGCCGAGCCGCCGATCTGGCCTACGTGCGCGGCGAGATCGCGACGCTGATCGACGAATCGATCGACGGCGCGCTGCGCGTGCGGCGCATCGTGCAGGACCTGCTCGATTTCTCGCGGCCGTCCAGCGACGAGTGGAGCGTGGTCGACCTGCGCGCGGGCCTGGAGAGCACGCTGAACGTCGTCCACAACGAGCTGAAGTACAAGGCCGACATCGTGCGCGACTACGGCGACGTGCCGCCGGTCGAATGTCTGCCGTCGCAGTTGAACCAGGTGTTCATGAACCTGCTGGTCAACGCGGCGCAGGCGATTCCCGGGCGCGGCACGATCACGATCCGCACGTCGGGCGACGGCGATCAGGTGTCGATCGCGATCAGCGACACCGGAGTCGGCATGACGCCCGAGGTCCTGCGGCGGATCTTCGATCCGTTCTTCACGACGAAGCCGGTCGGGCAGGGGACGGGGCTGGGACTGTCGGTGTCGCATGGCATCGTCGAGCGCCATCGCGGCACCATCGACGTGACGAGCGAGCCCGGGCGCGGCACGACGTTCTGCATCCGGCTGCCGGTGCGGCGCGCCGCCGGCGGCAACGCGGGCGCGAAGACCGCCCCGGAAACGGCGGCGGCTATCGACGGTCCAGCAGCGTATCGCTCAGTACGCTGAAGGCCGCGCCCGGCAGCTCGTCGAGACGCTCGACCACGCTGCTGACCGGATAGAACGCCTCGACCGCATCGTCGAGAATCCCGACGCCGATCAGCTCGACGCGCTGCTCGCGCAGCGCCTCGACGCGGGCGCGCAGGTCCGTGCGCAGGATTTCCGGATGGCCGTCGCCGGTGGCCGGGTAGCCGTCCGACAGCACCATCAGGATCCGCCGCCGCGCGCGCCTCGACAGCAAGCGCTCGGCGGCCCAGCCCAGCGCCTCGCCGTCGGGGTTTTCGTGGCCGCATTCGATGCAGGCGAGGCCGCTCGGGTTGTCGGAATCGAATCGCTTGTAGACGCGCAGGTCGAGCCGCTCGACGAACCGGTTGTAGCCGAACGTGTCGCGGCCGTCGTCGATCCAGCGCTGGTAGTGCGCGCGCATCGCGGGATCCTCGACGGCGCTGTAGCCGAGCACTTCGCACGCGAAGCCGAGCCCGGTCAGCGCATCGCACAGCGCCGCCGCGCAGAGTGTCGCGAGCTCGATCTTCCTGCCTGCCATCGACCCGCTGCAATCGATCAGCAGGCTGACGGCCGCGTCGCGCCCGGGCGCCGCGCGCGTGACGCGAAACGGCGTGCGGTAGCCGGGCGACGTGACGAGGCGGGCGAGCGAGGCCCGGTCGAGTTCGCCGCGTTCCTGTTCGCGCTTCCAGCGCGTCTGCTCGTCCACTTTCAACGCGCGCTCGAGCCGCTGCTTGAGCGGCTCCGTCTGCGCGCGGGCCGCGCTGCGCAGCCGGCGCCAGCGTGCCGGCTCGCCGCTGCCGGTGAAGTCGGTCACCGTGTCGAACGCGGTGGTCAGCGGGACCGACATCAGCGGCCGCTTGTCGGCGGAGAGCCGGATCGCGCCGGGCGCCGCGTCGCCCGGCGTGGGCGACGCGGCCGACGATTGCGTGTCGGCGATCGCACCGCCGCCGGATTCGCTCGTGGCCGGCGCGCGAGCGTCGTCCGGCGCGCCCTGGCCATCGGCGTCGAACGTCGCGGCGACGGCGTCGCTGTCGATCGTGTCGCCCGGGTCGGCCGTGAACATCATGTTGTTCGCGCCGGCCGACGCCAGCGCGCGCACGCGTTCGACGATCCGGTACGCGGCGCGGATGCTGTCGGCCGTCGATGCGGCGGCGCGTGCGGCGGCGACGAGGTCGTCCAGCGCGGACAGCGTGGCGTCGAGCGACGGAACGCGCTCGACCGGGGACGGCGGTTCGTCCCACAGCGTGCGCCCGATGCGCGACAGCAGCCGGTCGCGCCACGCCATGCGCGGCCATCGGCGGAGCGTGTCGGCGGCCGAGGCCGCCCGCATGCGCGCGAGGAACGTCTTCGCGCCGGGATAGATCGCGACGAGGCGGCCGGCCGCGCGCCGGTCGTCGATCGTCTGCGCGAGGTCCCGCACGACGGGCGAGGTCAGCGCGGCGATGTCGTCGGGCGCGCCGAAACGCACGCGGGCCGCGTGGAGGTCGACGAGGCCGGTGAGCGCGTCGTCGTCGACCGTGCCGGCGAGCAGCGCGTCGGGCAGCACCAGGACGTCGCGCTGCGCGGCCGCCGGGCCGTGGGCCGCGAACCGCACCTCGAGACCGTGCCGTTGCGCGAGCGTGCGGGCCAGCCGGGTCAGGTGGAGCGCGCGTGCGTCGTCGTCCCGGTCCATCGCATCACGCCTCGACGTCGATGTGGTGGCGAATGATGCTGCGGATCAGCTCGGCGTCCTCCGCGCCGACCTTCGCATAGATCGTCGGGCCGGCGGCCGATTCGGGGTCGCCGGTGCGCAGCATCAGCTCGGCCCAGTCGATGAGGCGCCGCGTGGAGAACGCGCTGGCGAGATCCTCGCGCACGAACGCGGCGCGGCAGTCGGCGGCGATCGCCGCGAGCGTGTCGGCCATCGTCGCGGTCATCGCCGCGCCGAAGGTGCGCTGCAGCACGCGCGCCTCGTCGGGCGGCGGCAGGTAGTCGAGGCGGTACACGCGCCAGCGGTCGAGGAACGCCTCGTTCATCACGTTGGCGCCCTGGTACAGGTGGCGGAACTGCCCCATCGCGCCGACGGCATTGGCGGTCGCGAACAGCCGGAACGACGGATGCGGGACGACGATCTCGTTGCCTTTCTCCTTCAGCAGCAGGCGGCCGGCCGGTTCGAGCACGGCGGTCAGCACCGCGAGGATCGCCGGCTCCGCGAAGTCGATCTCGTCGACGATGAGCCACAGCCCCTCGCGCATCGCGGTCGGCAGCACGCCGTCGACCCAGATCGTTTCGCCGCCCTTGACGGTCCAGAAGCCGACGAAATCGCCAATCGTCGTCTGCCCGTTCATGTTCGAGCGCAGCACGCCGTGGCCCGCCAGCGCGGCGGCCTGCTCGATGAGGCTCGTCTTGCCGGTGCCGGTATGGCCGATCAGCAGGATGCGCCGGTTCTCGACGATGTCCTCCAGCACGTTGGTCGCGCGCGCGGTGAACAGATAGGCCGGGTTCGGCGGCGGCACCAGCGGCCCGCCGGGGCCGCGCGGCATCGGCACGTCGCCCACCTGCACGACGGGCGCCGTGCCGACGGCCGCGGGCGGCCGCGACGCGTGCGCGCGGCGCAGCTCCTGCATGAAGCGGCCGCGATGGGCGGGCGTCGCGCGCTCGCCCGCTTCGCGCCGGACGAAGCCTTCCTGGAGCCACTTGTGCAGCTTCGCGTCGAGGTTGTCCGCGTCGACGACCGTATCGACCGACGTGCTGCCGTCGGGCCGGTGATGCTGGATGCGGTACATGTGCGCGCGTTCGGAGCGGCTCACGACCCATTGTCCGGCGGACGGCTCGGCCGGTTGCCGATAGACGCCGAGAACCGACGGGGCGGAGGAGTGACGGTCAGCAGGTGCGTTCATGGTGGCGGGCAGGAGTGGGCGGCCGACGTCTCGTGCGATCCAGGCGTCGCGTCGATTGTATAGGCTTGCCGCGCAAGACGGCGTTCGTGTGGAGGCCAGTCTGTCGCCCGTCAGGAACGGGCGGCGCGCCGATCATCGTCGCGAGGCATGCGGAAGGAGGGGCGCCGGTGCCGCGTCGCTGGACGGTTTGTGCCCCGGTGAGTCTGCCGGGCGCATCGACGGCGGCCGGCAACGCCCGGGCTTGCGGGGGCGATCGACGTCGTGTCCGTCACTGCCTGCCCGGCGTTCCGCGACGACCCTCCCTCGCGTCGAATCGCGGACCGTCGCGCCTTGCTTGTCAGGGGGGAATTTCGGTACCGTGGCAGGCTTGGCCGCGCAGGGGCGTCGCACGTCCCCCGCGGATCGGCCTGACAACTGCGCGCCGGTCGGCATTGCCGGCGAAAGGGAGGGGAACGTGACGGTGACGGGAACGGACGAGCCGGCGATTCGTCGCGCCAGCGCACAGGATGCGCCTGCCGTGCTGCGGATCTTCGATGAGGTGATTGCGTGGTTCGTCGAGGTGGGCAACGACGGGCAATGGGGCCGCGAACCGTGGTCGGCTTCGCCCCGGCGGATTGCGCTGGTGACCGACGCCTGTGCGCTGCCGGAAGCGTGGGTGGCCGAAGGGCGGGACGGCCGCATCGTGGGCGCGCTGATCCTGGGCGAATCGATGCCCTACGTGCCGCCCGCGACCGAGCCGGAAATCTATGTGCGAGTGCTGGTCGCCTCGCGCGACGCGCGGGCGCGCGGTGTCGGACGGCGTCTGCTGGCCTTCGCGGACGACCGCGCGCGGGCCGCCGGCGTGGCGCGCCTGCGCGTGGACTGCTACGGCGGCGGGACCGGGGCGCTCGTGCGCTTCTACGAATCCTGCGGGTACGAGCGGATCTCGACGTTCGATGTGGATGGCTGGCCGGGGCAACTGCTCGGGCGCAGTCTGTAACGGGGCCGGGACGAAGCCGCGCGGCGCGACGGTTGGCGGTCGCGGCGGGGAGGCGGACGGTCGCCGTCTGTGCGTCCTGCCGGCGCGGTTCGTCCTGCCGCCTGCCGCCCCCGGCTCGGCGGTGCATGCTTCCGGCGCCCGCGTGCCGGTCGCGACGAGCAAGTTAGCTGGTAAAGACCTGCTGCCCGACGGACGACTCGCGGGCCGACGCGCCGCGAGGCGCGGGCGTCTCGTGCGTGGCCGGCAGTGCGACCCGCACATACCGAGCAGGTTAGCCGGTAAAGACCTGCTGCCCGACGGACGCCTCGCGGGCCGACGCGCCGAGAGGCGCGTGCGTCTCGTGCGCGACCGGCAGTGCGACCCGCACATACAGGAATGCGCGTCGCTCGCGATCGGGCAGCACTTGCGGCCCGTAGCTGAGCGTCACCGCGCCGTCGCGGATCGTCCCGGCCTGCGCGAATCGCCACGCGCCGGGATCGCTGTCGAGGAGGAACTCGGCGCGCGCATACGCGTGCGGCTCGAACAGGTCCGGAATCGCCACCGGGCGATCGTCGAGCTTGTCGAGCAACGCCTCGACCACGTCGAAGCCATAGCCGTCGCGCACGATGTCGCAGATGAAGCTGCCGGCAATGCGCGGATTCAGTTCGATCACGTGCGGCACGCCGTCGTGCACGATGCAGTCCAGGTGCACGGGCCCCCACGCGAGCCCGGCGGCCGCGGTCGCACGCGCGCCGACGTCGATCAGCGCGCGCAGCGTGCCGGCGTCGAGGTCGAGTTCGGACGTATAGCCGCGTTCGAGAAAGCCGGCGCCATGCCGTTTCAGCTTGCGAATCGCGCCGACGTAACGGCCGTCGAAGTACTCGACGCAGTATTCGCTGCCGGCCAGGAATTCCTCGACGACGATACGCCCGGCCGCGCGCGCCGTTTCATCGGCTTCCCCGGAGGCGAGCACATCGAGTTGCGCCCGTACTTCGGCGGGATCCTCGCAGCGCCGCACGCCGTCGCTGGCGGAGCCCTCCGACGGCTTGACGACGACCGGAAAGCGCAGTGCGGCGGCCGCGGCCGCGAGCGCCGCCGGCGCCGCCAGCGTGCCCGTGACGAACTGCGCGGCCGGGATCCCGTGCGCGGCGAGCAGCGCCTTCTGGTTCGACTTCGACACCGCGTGCGCGACGCGGCGGGCATCGGGGCCGGGCAGGCCGAGCGCGTCGGCGACCCACGCGGCGGTGCGCGCATAGGTGTCGTGCGCGGTCGTCACGCGCAGCGTGCGGGTTGCGTCCGGAAAGCGCGCGCGCAGCCAGCCGGCAAGCGTGTCGGCGTCCGGTTCGAGGTTGACCGTCTCGACGCCGTCGGGAAACACGCCGTCGAGGCGATGGCCGGGCGCGGTGATGACGGTCACGGCCGCCTGGCGCGCGAGCGCGGCGCGCACCAGCGCGATGCTGCTGCCGGTGGCGCGGGCGCCGATCACGATGAGTCGCTTCATGCTGGATCCTTGATCGAGAGCGGGGAAACGAAGCCGCGGCCTGCGCCGGCTAACGCGCGCGCCGGCGCAGGCGCTGCGCCTCGAGGCGCGGCAGCAGGTGCTGCACGACGCGCGGGAGCGTATAGATCGGCAACTGCGCGCACGTGAACACCAGCGCCATGGTGGGCGTCGCGGCGAGCCCGAGCGCGGCCCACATCAGGCCGACGTTGCGATTGGCGACGATCAGCGCGACGTTGAGCCGCGTGCGGACGTCGCCGGGCGTGAGCCCGTACGCGACGATCTGGAAGCCCGCGTTGACGGCGAACGCGAGGGCGATCGCGCCCAGCGCGCGGTGCGGCGCATCGAGGATCGATTGCTGCATGCCGGCCATCGTGCCGAGCGCGAACACCAGCAGCGCGGCGACGATGACCGCGTCGATCGCCGTGGCGTGGCGATCGAGCCGCGAGCCGGCAAACCGTCGCACGAGCAGCGCGACGCCTTCGGCGCTACCGATCAGCAGCGCGAGCCGCGCCGCGAGACTCGCGGGCGAGATCGACACGGCCGCGTCGTGACTGAACCAGGCCGTCAGCAGCGGCGCGGTGAGCGGCACGAATACCATCGACGCGAGAGTCGCGACGAGCGCGACGCTGGCGTCGAGCGACAGCATGCGCGCGATCGTCGACGTGCCGCTCGACGGCGGCGCGCAGTACGCGATCACGAGCGCGACGACCCAGTCGTACGGCATGCCGGCGAACCGCGCGGCGAAGCCGAGCGCGACCGGGCACGCGATCATCGTCGCGGCGGGCAGCAGCAGCGACACGGCCGGGCGCCGCGCGACCGCGCGCACGGCGGCGGGCTCGACGCGCAGCAGCGTGCCGAGCACGAACAGGAACACGGTGACGGGCATCAGCGGCCGCGCGAGATTCGCGAGCGGCGGTGCGAGCAGCCCGAGGCCGACGCCGCACGCGAGCACCGTCGGGCCGCGCCGCACCAGTGCGGCGATCAGCGCGCGCAACGGCGGACCTCGGCGGAACGATGAACGGAGGCGGGGCCGGAACAGACGGCAGGGAGCATGCGGATTCCTCGGAAGGGCGGGCCGGCACGGCATATCCGTCAGGCTAATCCCGATGGATGGCGAAGTAAAATGATATAAACTGATCGCGTAACAAGAGAAAGTGATATGAACATACCTCTGCTCGAAACCTTCCGGGCGGTCGTGCAGGAAGGCAGCGCGTTGCGCGCGGCCGAACGGCTCGGCTGCACGCAGTCGAACGTCACGGCGCGGCTGCGCCAGCTCGAGGAATCGCTCGACGCGCCGCTGTTCGACCGGCATGGCAAGCGGCTCGTGCTGAACGACGCCGGGCGCCGGCTGATTCCGTATTGCGACCGCATCCTGCGCCTCGTCGACGAAGCGACGCAGGTCGTGCGCGAGACGCCGGTCGCGCGCAGCTTCCGGCTCGGCTCGATGGAAAGCACGGCGGCCACGCGGCTGCCGGCGCTGGCGGCCGCGCTGAAGGCGCACGATCCTGCGCTCGGCCTCGCGGTGCAGGTCGCCAGCGAGCCGGATCTGGCCGACGCGCTGCTGCGCGGCCGGATCGACGCCGCGCTCACCGCGCGCGCGGTCGTCCGGCCCGGGCTGCACTACGAGCCCGCGTTCGCGGAAGACATGGTGCTGGTGAGCGCGGCCACGGTCACGCGCCGGCAGGTGCTGGCCGGCAACGCGGTGCGGCTGCTCGCGTTTCACGACGGCTGCCCGTATCGCGCGGTCGCGGAGCACTGGCTGAAGGCGCGCGGCATCGCGATCGAGTCGGTGGCGTCGTTCGGCACGTTCGGCGCGATCCTCGGCTGCGTGGCGGCCGGGATGGGCGTCGCGATCCTGCCGAAGCGGATCACGACCGGGCACGTGGCGCGCAAGGAGTTGCGTGCGTACGCGTTCGACGATCTCGACAGCGTGACCACCTATCTCGTCACGCCCGACGCGGCGCCCGCGACGGCCGAACTCGACGCGCTGCGCGCGGTGCTCGGCCGGCAGGCGGGCGCGCTGCTCGCACGCTAGGCCGGCGCGACCGCGCGTTCGTCCGCGAAGAAATCGGCCTCGATTTCGCGGATCCGCCGGCAATCCTCGAGCAGCCGCTCGAACGTCGGACTGTACAGGCCGACCGTGCCGAGCGCCGTCTGCAGGTCGGTGGTCACGCGCAGCGTGTCGCCCACCCGGGCCCATTGCTTGAGCCCGACGAACGACGGCAGCGCCTGGATCGCCTGCCACGTGAAGTCCTGCCGGAGCACGCCGTTGCGGGACGACAGCAGCAGCACATGGCCGCAGTAGCCGCGAAACTCCGCCGGCGCGACGGCGTCGCCGAACAGCCGCTCCGGATGCAGCACGGCTTCGACGGCCGACGACACGTGGTTCTCGCCGCTGACCGCGCTCGTCAGGCGCGGATCGAGGCTGCCGTGCAGCCGCGCGTTCAGCTCGACGATCGTCGGGCCGTCGGCCGTGTCGAACAGCTCGAGATGGGTCGGTCCGAACCGCACGTCGAGCGCATCGAGCACGTCGGCCGCGTAGTCGAGCAGCGGCGCGTAGCGCGGATCGGCATGGTTCAGCACGAGCATCTTGTCGAGCCGCGGCGCATGCGTGCGGTCGCGGTGCACTTCCCACAGGCTGACTACCCGGTGACGGCCCTCGAACGACACCGAATCGACGATGTATTCCTGCCCCTCGGAATAGCTCTGGATCACGATGTCGTCGTTCGGCTGGTTGTACAGCGAGCGGGTGGCCAGCACGTCGCGCGCGGCGGCTTCGACCTGCGCGAGCGTGCGGCAGATCTTCACGCCGGCCACGCCCGCGCTGCGTGCGGGCTTCACCACGAGCGGCAGCTTGCCGTAAGCGCGCGCCCAGTCGAGCGCCGCGTCGACCGACGTGCTGTGGAAATGGACCGGCGCGCGCAGGCCGGCCTGGCGAATGCGCTCGTTCATCGCGTACTTGTCGCGCCGCGCGGCCGACGTCGCGAGCGGATTGCGGTACGGCACGTCGAGCCGCTCGGCCAGCGTGTCGGCGAGTTCGAGCGCCGCGTCGAGGCCGTGCAGCACCGCGCCGATGCGCAGGTCCCGCAGCTGGGCGAGCGTCGCGTCGAGGTCGCCGCGATGCTGGACCTCGCGGATATAGTCCGACGGCACGAACTGGTTCCGGTAGATTTCGGGCAGGTCGGGGTCGCTGATCACGTGCGCGCAGCGGATGCCGTATGCGCGGAACGCGGGCGCCAGATAGGCGGCGGTGGATGCGCCGTCGACGATCAGGACGGTATCGATGAAGCGATGGGGCATGGATTCCTCGCTCGGCTGTGGGATCGGATGAAGGGAGCGCATGGGGTCAGGCGCGCGTGCCGCCGGCGTCCGGCGCATCGCCGGGCCAGCGTGCGGCGAGCACGAGGCACACGGCGACGAGCGCGGCCGCGACGGCGAACGCGCGCGCGGCGCCGGCCGCGATCGCGGCGCCTTGGCCGGCGACCAGCGCGCCGAGCGCCGCGACGCCGACGGCCGCGCCCACCTGGCGCGCGGTATTGAGGATGGCCGACGCGGTCGCGGAGCGGCCGGCTTCGACGCTGCCGAGCAGCGTCGACGTCAGCGCGGGAATCGCGATGCCGCCGCCGATCGCCATCGCCGCGAGCCCGGGCGCCAGCAGCAGGTAGGGCGCCTGCGCGCCGAGCGTTCGCCACAGCCACACGTAACCCGCGAGCGAAACGGCGAGGCCGATGACGACGGTCGCGCGGAAGCCGTACCGGACGGCCAGGCGCGCGCTCGCGATGTTGGCGAGCATGATGACGGTCAGCGGCGCGAGCGCGAGCCCCGACTCGGTGGCCGAGAACCCGCGCGCGTTCTGGAAATAGAGGCTGAGCGAGAAGATCAGCCCGTAGAACGCGGCATTCGTGATCGCGCCGATCGCTAGCACGCCCGGCACGCGCGGGACCCGGAAGAACGCGAGCTGCAGCATCGGCGCGGCCACGCGCCGCTCGATCGCGACGAACAGCGCGCCGAGCACGACCGACGCGGCCAGCGCGCCGGCCGCATACGGATCGCCGATACCCTGCGCGCCGGCCCGGATGATGCCGCCCGTCAGCAACCCGAGCACGAGCACCGCGACGATCTGGCCGGCCGGGTCGAACAGCCGCGTGCGCGCGGCGGCCGAATCCCGCACGTGTCGCAGCGTGAGCCACAGCCCGGCTACGCAGACCGGCAGGTTGATGAAGAAGATCGCGCGCCAGCCGAGCGAATCGATCAGCAGGCCGCCGAGCGTCGGCCCGGCCGCGCTGATCGCCCCGCCCGTCGCGCTCCACCATGCGACGGCCCTCACGCGCGCGGCGGCGTCGTTCGCGCACGCATGCGTGATGAGCGCGAGCGAGGTGGGCAGGATCAGCGCGGCGCCGACGCCCTGCGCGACCCGCGCGGCGATCAGCGCGGCCAGCGACGGCGCGAGCGCGCAGCCGAGCGACGCGAGCAGGAACAGCGCGAGGCCGCAGGCGAACAGCCGGCGGCTGCCGAAGCGGTCGGCCAGCGTGCCGGAGGTCAGCAGCAGCGCGGCGAACGACAGCGTGTAGGCGTCGACGATCCACTGCAGCCCGTGGACGCTCGAACCGAACGAATGCGCGAGGCTCGGAAGCGCGACGTTGACGACGGTCACGTCGAGCTGGACGATCGCGAAGCCGAGGCTCGCGGCCGCGACGGTCGGGAAAATAGCGCGCAGCGACGTGCGATGCGGCGGCGCGGCGGCGCTCGGCGCGACGTCGAGCGTCGAGGCGTGTTCGCTCATTGCGGCCTCCGTGCCGCGCGGTTTGCGGTGCGGCGCGCGGGCAAGGGCGGGGCGTTTCCGAACGACGGGGGCGGCAGGCGGAATCGGGTCATCGGGCAGGTTTCCGTAGGGCGGATGGAGGGCGCCGGCCGCCGCTCGGGCGCCGGTCGCATCGTCGAATCCGACAGAAAACTAGCATCGACCTGCTAACGAATACAAATAATAACCAGCGATTTTTTAACAACTGATCGTGTTAAAGGAGGGGGCGCCAGGTTCGGGGCGAGGGTGCCCGCATTGCTGAACATATATCCAAAATTTTTGTTAGCAATCGAATTAATATCATTTCGAAATGGAATGACGGTCTCCTAGTCTTGTCGAGCGCTGCGCACCGAGGACGGCAACGCGCGGCGGTGGTGCGCTACCGCCCTTCGATCCACGATCTTTATACGAGAGACCTATGACCTATCTCGCAGACGAACGCATCGCCTTGACGGCAACGGAGTCCGGCCACATCCGCAAGACGCTCGGCGCGCTGGCCTACGATCCGGCCGGCGGCGCGGGCTACATCAGCGCGGTGCGCAAGCTCGCGTACAACGCGTTTCCCGACCGGATCGTCGATGCGTTCGACCGCGCGAAAGCGCCGACCGCCGACGCGCACGGCTCGATCGAGATCGACAACCTGCCGATCGACGACGACGTGAAGGGCAGCCCGAGGTTCGAGGAAACCGGCCGCTCGTTCAAGGCCGGCGTGTTGAGCGAGAACGTGCTCGTCGCATTGAGCACGCTGGCCGGCGAACCGTATTCGATCGCGCACGAAGGCCGCGAACTGGTGAACAACCTCACGCCGCACAAGGCAACCGCGCGCGAATACACGGGGCTCGGCTCCGAGGTCGAACTCGACTTCCATATCGAGAACGCCGCGCAGGCGCACATGCCGGAGGGCGACACGTCGCCGTTCGCGCTGCTGCTGCTCGGCGTGCGCAGCGAGGCCGGCGGCGGCCCGTATACGCGCCTCGCCGATGCGCGCCGCGCGCTGCAGTTGCTGTCGGCGGACGATATCGCGCAGCTCTACGGCGAGCACTACATCATCCGCGTGCCGTACCGGTGGCGCGGCGCGGCGCCGACGCCGCGCGACAACACCGACCTGAGCGCCGTGCTGTCGGGGCCGATCGATGCGCCGCGCGTGACGGTCGCGTTCTATCCGGACATGGTGCTGGCGGTCAATACGCGTGCGCAGGAAGCGCTGGCCAACCTGTATCGCGCGGTGCGCGAGGTGTCGTTCGGCGTCCAGGTGCAGCCGGGCAAGCTGGTGCTGATCAACAATCATTTCACGCTGCATTCGCGCGACCGCTTCGAGCCGCAGTACGACGAGAACGACCGTGCGTTGCGCTGGGTGCAGCGCGTGTTCGTCGCGCGCAGCCTGTGGAATTTCCGTGCGTTCACGCCGCTGCAGGCGCGCGTGTTCGATCCGAAGGCGCTGTATGCGGGCGACGCGTCGCCTGCGGGCCGCCCGTCGCCGGTCGCGCAGCCGGCGACGCACCGTGCGGCCGCCGCGGCGGAGCTCGAAGCGACGCCCGCGTAAGCGGGCCGGCAACGCGGGGCAGGCGGCGGGGCGTGCGTTCGCGCCGGCTTCGCCCGCATCTGCCCCTCGCATCGTCAAACAGGAAGGAATCCACACACGATGAGAAGAACCGCATTCCCCGTCGCGCGCGCCGCTCGTTTTCTGGCGGTGGCCCTGATCGGCGGCGCCGCCGCCGTGCACGCCGCGGCGTTCGACCTGAGCCCCGAGCAGTCGGGCCGGCCGCGCGGCACCCCGGACCCGGCGGTCGTGCAGGCGTGGCCGGCCGGCTTCCGGTTCGCCGAGGCGAACACGCTGACGGTCGGCATCGCGCCGAACCTGCCGCCGCTCAGCACCTATGCGACCGACGCGCGCACGGTGGTCGGCTTCGATCCCGATCTCGCGCAGCTGATCGCGGACAGCGTTGGCCGCAAGCTGACGATCGTGCCGCTTGCGTGGGCCGACTGGCCGCTCGCGCTGCAATCCGGCAAGGTCGACGCGGTGATCTCGAACGTGACGGTGACGGAGCAGCGCAAGGAGAAATTCGACTTCTCGACCTACCGGAAGGATCAGCTCGGCTTCTACGTGAAGCAGAACAGCCGGCTCGCCGCGATCCGCGAGCCGAAGGACGTCGCCGGGCTGCGCGTCGTGACCGATTCGGGCACGAACCAGGAGAAGGTCCTGCTCGAATGGAACCGGCAGAACGTCGCACGCGGCCTCGCGCCGGTCGAGATCCAGTACTACGCCGATGCGGCGGAGCGCTGGGTCGCGCTGCAGTCGGGGCGCGTGGATACGATCTTCAGCGTGAACTCGATGCTCGCATACCAGGCATCGCTGCGCGGCGACGCGAAGCTGATCGGCACCGTCAGCGGCGGCTGGCCGCGCACCGCGGACATCGCGATCACGACGCGCAAGGGCAGCGGCCTGGCGGATCCGCTGACGGTCGCGATCAATGCGCTGATCGCGAACGGCAGCTACCGGAAAGTGCTCGACCGCTGGCGCCTCGACGCCGAAGCGATCGACCGGTCACAGACGAATCCGCCGGGGCTGCCGCGTACCTGAGCGCCGCACGCCGCGATGCTCAGGTGATCGGCCACTGCAGAATCACGATGCCGTCGTTGAAGTCGCTGTCGGCGCCATCCTCGGAGCCGAGCCAGCCGAGCCAGACGGTGTCGCCGGCGGACAGCGGCGCGAGGCGCGCATCGGTCGCGGATCGCTTGCCGTTGGCCGATGCGTCGATCCGGATCTTGCCGCCTTTCGAGTTCAGCGTGAACATCCGGACGCCGTCCTCGCTGTTGCCGGTGAACGACGCGGCCGGTTCCGGCGCATCGTCGATGAAGAGTTTCAACTCCTGGCGGTCGGCGGCGTTCGCGTAGAAGATCGCCTTGAACGCGGTATCCGGCGGCAGCGTGAAGTTGCCGTTGCGATCCGACGAGGGCTTGAATCCCGGCTGCTTCGTGTCCGGCTGGCCGCCCGCGATCTCGATCGTCGTCTCCCAGCGGAAATAGCCCGAGACCGTGCCGTCCCGGTCGAGCAACGCGAAATCGGCCGTACACGCGGTGGTGCCGGCGGCCAGGACGTCGCTGCGCCAGTAGTGATCCTTCATCGGCCGGCACGGCGGGTGCAGCAGGTCGTCGGTCTCCGGCACCGGCGCGGCCGCATCGCGCACTTCGGGTTCGATCGGCGCGACGATGCCCGCCTCCTTCAGCGTGAACCGGACGAACAGCACGCTGACCTCGGCGCGCAGCGCCAGCGCGGTCTCGCGCAGGCGCAACTGGTCGCCCGGCGCGAGGCCGGCAAACAGCCGGCTGTCGTTGTGGCCGAGCTGCGCGGCGTCGCCGGGGCTCACCACATAGAGGTGCCGGCCGTCGATCGCGGTCGGCGCGGTGGGGTCCTTGCTCGCTTCAGGGTAGGCCGACAGCAGCGTGACGGCGTCGACGATCACGAGCACATCGCAACGAACACCAGGCATGAGCGCTTCCTCCGCAACAAGTGAATGACGCGGGCAGCCGCCGCGCGGCCGCCCGCCTGCCGCGATCAGTTATGGATCGAGATGAACGGATCCCAGGAGAAGCAGCCCTGGCTCTGGCAATTGCGGTCGATGATCTGGAACTGGAAGTGGTAGGTCACGCGGCCGACCTTCAGGCATTCCGACGACCAGTAGTAGTTCGAAACCTTCTGGCAGGTCGGCACCTCGGGCTTGCTGGTGTTCGGCACCGGGATCGATGCTTCCGCGACGCGCGGCGTCGGCGTCGAGATCAGCTCGTTGCCGACGTTGCCGATGAACTTGTAGAACACCACCTGGTTCTCGAAGCCCAGCGACAGGCTCGTTTCACGCCAGCGGATCAGGTCGCCGACCTGCGCCTTCAGGTCCAGTTCGCCACCGGCCTGACCGGACACGACGTTGTCCTGGTTGGTGACCATGTACACGTGCTTCCAGTCGATCAGCGTCGGACTATTCGGATTCTTGCTGGGATTCGGATATTTTTTGAGAATGGTTTCGGTATCGAAAGAGACGAGCACATCGGTAACGCGTGACATAGAAGCTCCCGTTTGAAGGAATGGGACTTATTGTTGCGCGAATTTCTTCGTGCGGCCGCCATCGCCTTGTGCTGCAAGGCTCTGTGCCGATCCTGGCACATCCCGGCGCGATGGCGAATGCAGATTATCCCGTTCGGTTAATTATGGAAGCTGTAAAAGTAAACAGGGTGTTTAATACTATTTCAGACGGTAATTTTAAAATCGGAATCAATCCAGTTGATGCGTTTCGATAATATTGTGTAATTGAATCTGTTAATTGATCGGCCGATGGGTTTCGGCCGCGGCGCGCAGGGGCCGCGCGGCTACCGGTATGTCCAGAGCCGGTGCAGCACGAACGTCGTGGGCGGAATCAGCAGCGCGATCGCGACGATGCTCATCCCGCGCGACACGCCGAGCGTCGCGGTGGCGTGCGCGAGCAGCATCGTCTCGGCGAAGCCGGCGAGCGCGACCGCGAGAAAGCGTGCGACGCTGCGCGTGCACACGGTCGACGAGAAGCTCCACAGCGTATTCGCGAGATACGAGAACGCCGTCGCGCACAGGAACGCGATCGCGTTCGCCGTCACCCGCGTCGCATCGAACAGCGCGAACATCGACGCGGCGACCAGCGCGTGGATCGCGGTCGAGCCGAGCCCCGACATGCCGAAGCGCACGAGCCGCGTGCGCTCGGCAATCAGCCGCGCGAGCATGGCGGGCCCGCGCGCGTCAGCGTGCACCGAGCCGCGCACGGGCCGGCTGCGTGCGGCGGCGGGCGATCTGGCGGCGCGCATCGCGCGCGACCGGGAGTTCGATCACCTTGCCGTGCGTCTGGTAGCGGCGGCGGATCAGGTAGACGGGCCGCTGCTTCGACTCGTCGTAGATCCGCCCGATGTACTCGCCGACGACGCCGATCCCGATCAGTTCGATGCCGCCGATGAACAGCGTGACCGAGATCAGCGACGCGTAGCCGAGCACCGGGTTGCCGAACAGCAGCGTGCGGAAAATGATGAAAGTGCCGTACAGGAACGCGAGCGCGGCGATGCCGACGCCGATGTAGGTCCAGCTGCGCAGCGGCACGGTGCTGAAGCTGGTGATGCCTTCCAGCGCGAAATTCCACAGTTTCCATCCCGAGAACTTCGACTGTCCGGCGCTGCGCGCGTCGCGCTGGTATTCGACGATCACGGTGCGGTAGCCGACCCACGCGAACAGCCCCTTCATGAAGCGATGGCGCTCGGGCAGGCTGCGCAGCGCATTCACGACCTTGCGGTCCATCAGCCGGAAGTCGCCGACGTTCTCCGGCAGCTTCACGTCCGACAGCATGTTGTGCACGCGGTAGTAGATCGCGGCCGCGGTGCGCTTCGCGAACGAATCGCACGCGCGGCTGCTGCGCTTCGCGGCGACCACTTCCGCGCCGTTGCGCCAGTGCTCGATCATCACGGGAATCAGGCTCGGCGGGTCCTGCAGGTCGGCGTCGAGCGGAATCACCGCGTCGCCGGCGGCTTCGTCGAGGCCGGCCGTCAGCGCGGCCTCCTTGCCGAAGTTGCGGGTGAGATCGATCACGCGCACGCGCCGCTCGCGCAGGCCGATCCGGATCAGGCGCTCGAGCGTGTCGTCGCGGCTGCCGTCGTTCACGCAGACGATCTCGAAGCGCACGCCGTCGATGGCCGTCAGCAACGGCAGCACGACGTCGAAGAAGCGTTCGACGGCCTCGCCTTCGTTGTAGAACGGCACGACCAGCGATACGAGCGGCGTATAGAGCGATTCCCGCATGGTGTTCTCCCCTTGTTATGGTGCGTCACCGGACGGCGCCGGCGGTCGGGCGGCCCGCGCGGCGCAAGCCGTACGCCGGGCGGTGATGGGTTCTGGCCGGATGCGCGAACGCGGTCCCGGTCGAATCGTCGCGCGCGTCCGGCATCGCCGGCACGTCGCGGCGCTCCTGCGCGATCCGGCTGACGAGCAGGCCGAGCGACGCCAGCGTGACGAGCGGCATGAACTGGAACGACAGATGCGGCACCGCCAGCAGGCCCGCGAGCGGCATCAGCCACAGCAGCAGCAGCCATTCGCGATCGAAGCGCCGCCAGCCGCGCGTCCACGCATAGCGCGCGTACCACGCGATCACGATGCCGTACCACGTCAGGTCGTAGTCGTACAGGTACGGGCTGACGAGCAGGCACGCGCAGGCGAGCGTCGCGGCGCGCAGCGCGTACGCGCAGTTGCCGCGCCATGCATAGGCGACGGCGGCGGCCGCGGTTGCCGCCGACAGCAGCTGAAGGCCGTTCGCGACGATCGCGGGCCAGCCGGCCATCGTCGCGAGCGCGAATGCGGACGGCATGCGCGCGACCCTGGCCTGGCCGTGGCCGATGATCGTGTAGACGCCGCCGATCACGTGCGCGAACGTGACCCACGGGCCGAACCCGAACGCGAGCGTCGCGAGCGCGACGCTGCAGGCGATTGTCGCGGCCCACGCGGCCAGTGCGCGCCATTGGCCGGCGCACAGCAGCGCGAACGGAAACAGCACCGCGAGCTGCGGCTTCATCGTCAGCAGGCCGAAGCAGATCCCCGCGTACACGGGGCGGCGGTTCAGCAGCAGCAGGCCGGCGCCGGCGAGCGTCGCGGTGAGCAGGCTGGTCTGCCCGACGATCACGGTGAGGAAGGCGCCGGGGAACGCGAGCGCGCACAGCCAGGCGGGGTCGTGCTGCACGGTCGCGCGCAGCGTCGCCGCGAACAGCGCAACCGTGACGCCGAGCCACAGCACGAGCGCCAGCAGGTACGGCAGCCAGCCGAGCGGCAGGACAAGCAGCAGCATGCTGGGCGGATAGAGCCACGGCAGCGTGCCGCCCGCGAGCGTCATGGTCGGGACCGCGAGCTTCTGGATCGCGAACAGCGCGGAGAACTGCCACGCATCGGCCGCCCGCCCGTGCGCGGCGAGCCACGCGGCGCTCCAGATCGGCGAGAAATCCTGCGACAGCGGTTCCAGCGCCCCGTTGTGCGACAGGCACACGCGGATCACGTAGATGCCGATGAACAGCAGCTCGGCCACGAGCGCGGCGCCCGCATAGAGGCACACGCGCCGGCGATTGAGCCAGTGCGGGTAACGGCGCGGGCCGGCGATCGGGAGTGCCGGATGCACGCCGGCATCCGGATGCGCATGGTGGACGGCGTTCGACGGTTTCATCGCGCGCTCCGGGAGGTGAGCGCCGCACGGCGCACGACGACGAACAGCACCGCGAGCAGCACGAGCGGCCCGACCTGCGGCAGCTTCATCAGCCGGTTGAACATCTCGAAGATCGGCAGCAGCCACGCGAGCACGAGGATGCCCTGTTCGCCCGGCAGCCAGCCTTCGTCGAGGCCGCATGCGATCAGGCAGAAGATCGCGATGCCGAGCCACGTCAGTTCGTAGTTCCACAGGTACGGGGTGGTCAGCAGGGTGGCGACCGCCAGCACCGCGCCGCGCAGCCGCATGTCGCGCGTGCGGCGCCAGACGTCGACGGCCGCGGCGAGCGCGAGCAGCGCGACCGCCGCCTGGGCGGCCAGCGCGGCCGCGACCGGCGCGCCGGCGAGGCGCAGCGCGGCGAACGGCGTCGGCGACGCGAGCCAGTACGACGGGAGCATGAAGTGCTGGTCGCGCACCGTCGACAGCGCGAGGCTCAACCCGTGCAGCGCGCCGGGGCCGGCCAGCGCGATGCCGGCGGCCGCGAACAGCGTCGCGCTGAGGGCGGCCGCCGCGAACGTGCGCCATGCGCGCGCCGCGACCAGCACGAACGGGAACACCACGGCCAGTTGCGGCTTGATCGCGAGCAGCCCGATCAGCAGGCCGGCGACGATCGGGCGCCGGCCGAGCAGATGCAGCGCGAGCGCGGCAATGCCGGCCGTGAGGATGCTGTTCTGGCCGAACAGGGCCGCCATGCATACCGCCGAATACGCGACGACGACGAGCGCCGCGGCGCGCGGCACGGGAAGATGCGCGCGCAATCCCGACAAGCGCGAGACGGCGAACGCGTAGCATAAAAGACTGCCCGCGAAAAAAAGGAAATATGCGGGCAGGAAAGGCACGAGGGCGACCGGCGCGACGAACAGCAGCATCGTCGGCGGATAGAGCCAGGGAAGCGGCCGGTGCTGCAGATACGCATCGAACTGCGCAAGCTCGGCCTGCATGAAGGAGGACGGGTCGTAGGCCGCCGCGGCATGGCCGTGCAACACCAGGTGCGAGGCGGTCCAGAAGACCGAGAAGTCGACGGCGGGGCGGACCGTGGCGTTCGACGTGAAGCCGTTCGTCACGATGCCCCAGACGGTTGCCAATGCAGCGAAGAGCATCAGCATGATGCAGCTGTACGGAACGATCCGGTCGGCTGTCAGCCATTGAGCGCGATGCGTCGCACGCTCGCGCGTTCCACGATTGGCCGTGTACATGATTCCCCGTATGCGGTAGAGGCTGCGTGGTCTGTCGCAACCGTTTCGTGCGGTCATGCCTGCGGATCGATTCGCTCTGAATTGGCGTGGTCCGGTGAATTCATTGTTGAAGAAAAAATCCTGCGTGGCAAATCGGCAGTTGAAAGGAGAAATTGAGATCGGTTGAAAACACGCGTGAAAACGGCATTTTCTGGTATGAGAAATTCGCGCGGCCAGCCTTTATGTTTCCGCGCTGAAACATTCTTACGTTTGGGCCGGTTCCGGGCCCCGCCGATCCGGTGCGACGCGGGCGGCTTTCCGCGTCCGGGAAAATCCCGAGCAGAAATTTTCGCGCCTTGTCGCAGCGCGGCGGCGGGCGTTCCGGCTTACAACGCTTGCGGAAAAACAGCGATCAAATCTGAAACATTTTTCGCGCCGGCAGGCCGGACGGCGTGCGCCGGCATCGCCGTCACCCTTGATGGGCCTCGATTCGGCTGAAGGTGGCCTGCTCTTTGCGTAAGCGTTGGCACGGCAGTCGACGCGGTGACGACCGGGCGGTTCCGGCAACAGGCAACAGGCAAACGGAACCGGCCGCGGAATCACCAGGGGAAAGCAAGGCCGGAGCGCGCAGCACCTACACCGCGCCAGGCCGATGTACCGCACAGGCTTTCGTCGAATGGCGCGTGATACCCGGTTTCGTCCGGGCAATAAAAAGTCGGCATGGCCGCCTACGGGGAATAAGAATGAAAGACCACAGCACATCGCGGTTTGCAAGTCGCAATAGAATCAGAAACGACTTGCTGCATTACCGGGCGTTTTTATCCGGTTCAATTGAATCGAGCGCATCGAACGGCCGTCGCGCCGTTCCGGTCGGCCTGCACGCCGGGGGTATCCGGCCGGCCGAATCGCTCGGGCGTCTCATGCTTTCCCGCTGATCGACTTCCGTTCGCACGGACAGGTGCACGCATCCCTGTCCCGGCCGCGGAGCGTCGCGTCCCGATTGTCCAGCAGTACCGGTGGTGCCCATCCCCGACGTCCGAGCGACGAAGGGAATTTCATAGTAGTCCGAAGGGAGAGTGCATATGCGAAGAGTCATCGAAAAGATCGCGTGGATCATCCAGGATCAGGGCGGCGTGGCGGCCATTGAATACGGCCTGATTGCCGCACTGATCGCGATCGGCATCGTCGTCGCGTTGACGACGATCGGGACGGACCTGAAGACCGCGTTCAGTACGGTCGCCACGGATCTGAGCTCGATAGTCGCAGGCATTTGACGGAAGGCGGGGCGAACCTCAACGGGATCGTTCGCTGCGTCATCCAGGCATCGGCAGCATTCCTCGGCGTATCGATGCACGGTCGACGACCGGCCGGTATGCGAGGGCTTTGAAATTCACCACACAAGGAGATCGACATGTCCAAGTTCATTCAACAAACCCGTGATTTCATCCGCGACGAAGACGGCGTGGCCGCCATCGAATACGGCCTGATCGCCGCACTGATCGCCGTCGGCATCATCGCCGCGCTGTCGACGATCGGTACGGATCTGAAGACCGTGTTCAGCACGATCGCGGCCGACCTGAATTCGGCGGTCTCGGGCCTTTGATGAACCGTACCGTGGGCGGCTCGGCCGGTGCAGCGTTCGAGCCGTCCCCGGTATCCCGATCCAGCCGGAACCGGAGACCATCATGGCAGACAGGGTGCGTGCGGCATGCCGCCTGCCCGGCGACGAAACGGGCGTGACGTCGATCGAGTGCGCGTTCCTCGCGGCGGCGTTCGCCGTCGCCGTGCTCGGCAGCGTCGTCATGTTCCAGGGGCCGCCGGCCGATCCGCCCGGGGTGATCGCAACGGCCGTCGCGGCCGCAGCGGCCACCGCGCTGGCCATGGTTTCCTGATTTTTCGATTCGCTCGCGAGGTTCGCCATGCTACCTGTTGCGCCGCCTTACCCGATTCCGTTGTGCGTGACGCTGCTCGCGGTGGCCGCGGCCAGCACGGACCTCGCGACCCGCCGCATTCCGAACCGCCTCGTCGCGGCCGGACTGGCCGGCGCGCTGGTCGCCCAATGCGTGCTGCACGGCGTGTCGGCCGGTGCGCTCGGCTGGCTTGCCGGCGCGGCGACCGGCTTCGCGCTGCTGCTGCCGCTCTACCTGCTGCGCGGGATGGCGGCCGGCGACGTGAAGCTGATGCTGGCGATCGGCGCGTGGGTCGGCGCGGAAATGACGTGCTACATCGTGCTGGCCACCTTCCTGGCCGGCGGGGTCGGCGCCGTCGCGTTCGCGCTGTCGCGCGGGCGCATGCGCCGGATCTGGGCGAACGTCCGCGTGCTGATCGCGCGGCGTGCGCAAGGCGCGCACACGGCGTCGGTCGACGGCGGCGCGCCCATCGCGTCGGTCGGCTCGCTGCCGTACGGCGTCGCGATCGCGGCCGGCACGCTGGCCATGTTGTTCGCGTCGTGCGCGTAGCGCGACGCATCCGCACCGAGGACGGAGCGACCATGAACCCGAATCCCACCGAACCGGTCCACAACGCGCAGGTGACGCACCTGCCCGATCCGTTGCCGTCGCGGGAGGCGCACGCGAAGCCGGGCGCGCTCCTGCCGGCCGCGCCGCGTTCGCTCGACGAAACCGGGTTGAGCAGGACGTTCGTCGCCGGGCTCGTGCTGAAGTCGACGCTGCTGCTGGGCCGCCCGTCGTACGGCGACCTCGTCGAGCGGCACTGCCTGCCGCTCGCGGTGCTCGACGACGTTTTCTCGTTCCTGGTGCGCGAGCATCTCGTCGAGCTCGCCCATCGCGGCGCGACCGATCTCGACGTGACGTTCCGCCTGACCGAGTCGGGCCGCGTGCTCGCGCTCGAGGAGCGGGCGCGCAGCAGCTACAGCGGGCCCGCGCCGGTGACGCTCGACGCGTATCTGGCCAGCGTGGCCGCGCATTCGGTGCGCAAGCTGACGGTCGGCCGGGACGACGCATGGGCCGCGTTCGAAGGCGTCGTGATCGACCGGGCGGTGCTCGATGCGGCCACCGCGGCGCTGAACGCGGGCCGTCCGCTGCTGATCCACGGCCCGGCCGGCAGCGGCAAGACCTTTTTCGCCGAACGGCTCGGCGCGCTGATGCGCGGTTGCGTGCCGGTGCCGCACGCGATCTGCGCGGCTGGCGAAGTGATCCAGATCTACGACCCGCTGGTGCACGTCGACGCGGCGTCGCAACCCGGCGGCCAGTCGGTCGATCGTCGCTGGCGCCTGTGCGAACGGCCGGTCGTGACGTCCGGCGGCGAACTGACGCTCGACGAGCTCGACCTGCGCCGCGACGCCGCCGCGGGCTTCTATCAGGCGCCGCCGCACATGAAGGCGAACATGGGCATGTACGTCGTCGACGATCTCGGCCGCCAGCGCGTCGCGCCGCGCGACCTGCTCAATCGCTGGCTGCGCCCGCTGGACCGCGGCGTCGATTTCATGACGCTCGATTCGGGCAACCGCCTGGTGCTGCCGTTCGATGTCTGGCCGGTGTTCTCGAGCAACCTGTCGCCGGAACAGTTCTGCGACGACGCGTTCCTGCGCCGCCTCGGCTCGAAGCTGCGGATCGGCCCGCTGCCGATCGACGACTACCGCGCGCTGTTCGACGCGGCCTGCGCGTCGCTGGGCGTCGTGGCGGCGGGCGACGCGTTCGACTACCTGCTGCACCGGCTGCATCTGCCGACCGGCAAGGCGTTTCTCGCGTGCTTCCCGATGGACCTGCTGCGCCTCGCGGCCGCCGGCGCACGGTATCGCGGCGGCCCGCCCGAAGTCACGCGCGACGCGCTGCACGAAGCCTGGGCCAGCTATTTCGGCGCGGCGCCCGAGCGCGACGGCGGCGATCCGCCGACCGTCGAGCGCGGCGGGCGCACCTACGTCACCGGTTGAGCCGTTCCATTCACGATTCGTCGAGGAGCATTGCCATGAAAAACAGTCGAGCGATCCTGATGCTGGTCGTCGCGATGATCGCGGGTCTTGCCGCGGTCGTGTTCGCGTCCCACTGGCTGGCGCAGACATCCACGAGCTCGGTCACGCCGGTCGCGGTGGCCAGCACCGACCTGAACCTGGGCGAGCCGCTCGGACCGAACCAGATCCACATGGTGAGCTGGCCGTCCGGCAGCGTGCCGATCGGCGCGTTCACGGACACCAAGGCGCTCGAAGGGCGCGTCGTGCGCGCCAGCCTGTCGCGCGGCGAGCCGGTGATCGAGGCGAAGCTCGCGCCGGTCGGCACGAAGGGCGGGCTGTCGGCGGTGATCTCGGACGGCAGCCGGGCGATCACGGTGCGCGTGAACGACGTGGTCGGCGTCGCGGGCTTCGCGCTGCCGGGCAACTATGTCGACGTGATCGTCAATACGCAGGAGCAGCAGGGCAAGACCGACGGGCAGAGCATCTCCAAGATCGTGCTCGAGCACATCCTCGTGCTGGCCGTCGCGCAGCAGGTCAGCCGCGACGACACGGCGCCCAAGGTCGTCAACGCGGTCACGCTGGAAGTCACGCCCGATCAGGCGGAACGGCTCGACCTCGCGCGCAGCGTCGGCACGCTGTCGCTCGTGCTGCGCAACCAGGTCGACCAGAAGACGCTGAACACCGACGGCGCGACCAAGCTGACGCTGCTCGGCAAGGACACCGCGCCCGAAGCGCCGCCGCCGGCCGTCCGCGTGCGGACCGTGCGCGTGCACGTCGCGTCGCATGCGGCGCCGGACGCGCGGCACGACTGCGTCGGCGTGCTGACGGGCGTGAAGGGCAGCGTCGAGTGCTTCTGACGCACGCGCGTTCATCCAGACAAACAGACCCGGCCGCCGGCAACGCATGGCGGCCCCGGAAGTCGACCACCGGCACGACGCCGGTCTCTCGGGGATCAGACGAAATGAAGATCAAACCGCAACGTACAGGTACCGGCCCGCTGCGCACGCGCGTCGCGCGCGGCACGACGATGGCCGCGATCCTTTGTTCAGGATGGCTCGTCGTCCATGGCGCAGTGGCCCAGGAAGGCGGCGAAGGGGCCGCACCGGCGAAGAACGGCGCGAGCGCGCCGGCCGCGATCGGCAAGGGGCCGGTGCAGATGACGATCAGCATGACGCCGGCGCCGGCCGCCGCGCCGGCCGCATCGTCCGGGCCGCTGCGCGGGCCGAACTGCGTCGGCGCGGTGCGCGAGTCGAGCAGCGTCAGCGTGCCGCTCGGCAAGTCGCTGCTGGTGCCGATGCCGGAGCCGGTCCGCAACCGCACGATCGGCAATCCGGCCGTCGCGCAGGCGACCATGGTGTCGCCGCAGACGCTGTACATCCTCGGGCTGTCGGTCGGCACGACCAACATGATCGTGCAGGGCCGGAGCGGCGCCTGCCGGGTGATCGACGTGGCGGTCGGCGCGGATGCCGGCGGCCTGCAGGCGTCGCTGCTGCAGCTGATGCCGGACGAGCGCGACATCCGCGTGACGACCGCGGCCGGCACGATCGTGCTGTCGGGCACCGTGTCGAGCTCGCAGGCCGCGCAGGCGGCCGTGCAGATCGCCCGCGCATACGGCGACAGCGGCGGCGACCCGGCCGCGGGCGGCAAGCCCGGCGGCGGCGTGCTGAACATGCTGGCCGTCACGTCGCCGCAGCAGGTGATGCTCGAGGTGAAGGTGGCCGAGGTGTCGAAGACGCTGATCAACCAGATGGGCAGCGCGCTCAACATCCAGGGCGGGTTCGGATCGTGGAGCGGCGCGCTGGTCAGCAACCTGCTCGCGGGCGTGGCCAGCGGCGTCGCCTTCAGCAAGGCGAACAACAAGCCGTTCAACATCTCGGCCGATGCGCAGAATACCGACAACCTGGTCAAGGTCCTCGCGGAGCCGAATCTCGTGACGATCAGCGGCCAGGAGGCGACGTTCCTCGCCGGCGGCAAGATCTTCATTCCGATCCCGCAGAGCAGCGGCAACGGCACCTCGTCGATCACGCTGCAGGAAGAGGAATACGGGGTCGCGCTGAAGTTCACGCCGACCGTGCTGGCGAACGGCCGGATCAGCCTGAAGGTCGCGCCGGAAGTGTCGGAGCTGTCGCAGACGGGCGTCACGCTGAGCGCGTCCAACATCGGCGGCACGTCGATCCTGCCGCTGATCACGACGCGGCGCGCGTCGACGACGGTGCAGATGCGCGACGGCGAATCGTTCGCGATCGGCGGGCTGATCAAGGACAACGTGACCGGCGCGCTGAAGGCGATCCCGGGCGTCGGCGAAGTGCCGGTGCTCGGCGCGCTGTTCCGCAGCACGTCGTTCCAGCAGGACCGCACCGAGCTGATTTTCCTGATCACGCCGCACCTCGTGAAGCCGCTGCAGACCGCCGACGTGCCGTTGCCGACCGACAGCTTCACGAAGCCGAGCGAAGCCGACGTGTATGCGACCGGCGACATGGAGGGCCGCGGCGGCGCCCGCAAGCCGGGCGCCCGGCCGGCGAACGGCGCGGACGCCGCGCCGCCGGCTCCGATGCCGCAACCGGCCGCGCCCGCGGGCCCGGCCGCCGCGCTGCCCGCTCCGCGCGCGCCGCTGGGCGCGGACACGCCGCCGCCGGCGCCGGCCGAGCCGCAGAAGGCGAGCGCGCCGGTGGCGGCCGCCGCGCCGCGCCCCGACGCGGCCGGCCCGGCCCGCACCGCGCCTGTCGACGCGGCCACCCGCGTGGCGGCGGCCGGCCCCGACGCGCCGGCCGTGCAGGTCACGCGTACGGAACCCGAGTCCAGCGATCGTTGAAGCCATCCAAGGGGACACTCATGAAATCCGCCTTCCTCGTATTCGTGCGCCGCGCGGCGCTCGCCGCACCGCTCGCGTTCGCGCTTGCAGGCTGCATGTCGTCGACCCCGGTGTGGGACAGCCGCTTCGGCGACTCGGTCCGCACCGTGATGCAGGCCCAGATCATCGATCCGAACGCCGCCGCGCACGCGGCGGGGCCGGCGGTGGCCGACGGCAGCGCGGTCGCGGCCGCACTCGACGGCTACGACAAGTCGTTCAAGCAGATCGAGCCGGCCGCCAATGCGTTCGTGATCGGCGTCGGCAAGTCCGGCCAGTAACGGCCGCATGCCCGGGGAGGAACGCCATGACCCGCGCCGTGCGTCATCCGAAGTCATGCGCCGCGACCGGCGGCGCCCATTGTCATTGATCGAACCGGCGAGGCACACGACATGATCAACATCCTCGTAGCTTCCGACGATACCGCGCGGCTCGCGCAGATCGCGCGTCACGTGGCCGACTGCGGACGCTATCGCGCGACGCGCGCCGCGGGCCGTCCGTCCCAGATCGAGCATCGCACCGACGGGCTCGACGCATTCGACATCCTGCTGGTCGACGGCACGTCGCTCGATGCGTCCGAGCTGTCGGCGATCGAGCGGATCTGTCGCGCCCACGCCGGGCTGACCTGCATCCTGACGGCGGCGGACTCGTCGCCGCGCGTGCTGCTGGATGCGATGCGCGCCGGCGCGCGCGACGTGCTGCAGTGGCCGCTCGACCCGCAGGCGCTCGGCCGCGCGCTCGAACGCGCGGCCGTGCAAAGCACGCGGCGCGATACCGACGACACCCGCATCGTGTCGTTCATGTCGTGCAAGGGCGGGGCCGGCACCAGCTTCACGGCCGGCAACGTCGCATTCGAGATCGCCGAAGGCTTCAAGCGCCGCGTGCTGCTGATCGACCTGAACCAGCAGTTCGCCGACGCGGCCTTTCTCGTCAGCGACGAAACCCCGCCGTCGACGCTGCCGCAGGTCTGCGCACAGATCGAGCGGCTCGACAGCGCGTTTCTCGACGCGAGCGTCGCGCACGTGACGGAGAACTTCCACGTGCTGGCGGGCGCCGGCGATCCGGTCAAGGCCGCCGGGATACGCGAGGACGCGGTCGAATGGATCCTGGGCGTCGCCGCGCCGCGCTACGACTTCGTGATCTTCGACGCCGGCGTCGGCATCAATCCGCTGTCGATGGTCGCGCTGGACCGCAGCGACCCGATCCATGTCGTGCTGCAGCCCGCGATGCCGCACGTGCGCGCCGGCCGCCGGCTGCTGGAGATCCTGGTGTCGCTCGGCTATCCGGCCGACCGGTTGCGGCTCGTCGTGAATCGCGCGACGCGCGCGAGCGAGCGCACCCGCACCGCGCTCGAGGAAGTGCTCGGCCTGTCGGCCGCCTGCACGATTCCGGACGACGCCGACACCGTGCTCGAAGCGATCAACCAGGGGCACCCGGTGTCGCGGCTCGCGCGCGGCACGGCGGTCACGCGCGCGCTGCAGGGCTATGCGAAGCGGCTCGTCGAAGGCGACGTGCGCGCCGGGCACGAAGCCGTGCGCGGCGAACCGCTGATGTCCCGGCTTTTCGGCCGCAAGGCCACACCGAAGCTCAAGTCCATGTAATCCGTTCGGGGAATCGATCATGTCACTGCGCGAACAGATGTCGTTGCAACGGACCCCGCCGCTGACGGCGGGCGGCGAACCGGCCGGCCCGGCGCACGCGTCGGTACGCGACGCGTACCAGAAGCTGCGCCGCGAAATTCACCTGGCGGTGCTCGAGCGCGTCGAGCTGGAGCGCCTGTCGCGGCTGCCGCAGGAGCAGGTCCGGCAGGAGATCGGCGCGCTGATCTCGCGCATTCTCGACGACGAACGGATGCCCGCGAACGACATCGAGCGGCGCCAGCTCGCGATCGACGTGTACGACGAGATGTTCGGCTTCGGCCCGCTCGAAGTGCTGCTGCGCGATCCGGGCGTGTCGGACATCCTGGTGAATACGTACCGGCAGGTCTATGTCGAGCGTCGCGGCCAGCTCGAACTGACCGACGTGACGTTCTACGACGACGCGCACCTGATGAAGGTGATCGAGAAGATCGTGTCGCGCGTCGGGCGCCGCATCGACGAATCGAGCCCGATGGTCGATGCGCGGCTGCCGGACGGTTCGCGCGTGAACGCGATCATCCCGCCGTCCGCGATCGACGGGCCGCTGATGTCGATCCGGCGCTTCGCGGTCAATCCGCTGAAGATGGACGACCTGGTGCGCTTCCACAGCCTGACGCCGCCGATGGCCGAGCTGCTGGACGCGCTGTCGCGCGCCAAGGTGAACGTGCTGGTGTCGGGCGGCACGGGCAGCGGCAAGACGACGCTGCTCAACATCCTGTCGGGCGCCATTCCGCGCAACGAGCGGATCGTGACGATCGAGGACGCCGCCGAACTGCAACTGCAGCAGCCGCACGTGCTGCGGCTCGAAACGCGGCCGCCGAACATCGAGGGCAAGGGCGAGATCACCCAGCGCACGCTGGTGCGCAACGCGCTGCGGATGCGGCCCGACCGGATCATCCTCGGCGAGGTGCGCGGCGCCGAGGCGCTCGACATGCTCAACGCGATGAACACCGGCCACGAAGGCTCGCTCGCGACGATCCACGCGAACACGCCGCGCGACGCGCTGACGCGGCTCGAGAACATGATCAGCGTCGCCGGCCTGTCGCTGCCGCCGAAGACGATGCGCCAGCAGATCGCGTCGGCGATCTCGGTGGTCGTGCAGGCGGCGCGGCTGACCGACGGCTCGCGCAAGATCGTCAGCATCCAGGAGCTGACCGGGATGGAGGGCGACGTCGTCAACATGCAGGAGATCTTCACGTTCCGGCGCACCGGCGTGGACCGCGACGGCGCGGTGCGCGGCCACTTCTGCGCGACCGGCGTGCGGCCGAAGTTCGCCGAGCGGCTGCAGGCGTTCGGCATCAACCTGCCGGATGCGCTCTACGACCCGTCGCGGCGCTACGAACCGAACTGACGGCCTGCCGCCGCCCGAACCCGGGGAGGTTTCATGAACACGGTCCTTTACGCTTTTCTGATTCTCACCTTCGTCGCGGTGGTCCTGGCGATCGAGGGCGCCTATCAATGGTGGAACGCGCGGCACGGCGCCGCCGCGCGCCGGATCGAGTCGCGCATTCGCGCGATGTCGGCCGGCGGCAACGTGCAGCAGGAGCGGCTGTCGATCCTCAAGAAGCGGATGCTCGACGACACGAAGCCGTTCGACCGCCTGCTGCTGCGCGTGCCGCGCGTGCAGACGCTCGATCTCGTGATCCAGCAGTCGGGGCTCGACTGGTCGATCCCGAAGCTGATCGTGCTCAGCCTGACGTTCGGGGCGTTCGCGTGGCTCGCGCCGAGCTTTGCCGCGCTGCCGCAACTGGCCGTGCTGCCGGTCGCGGGGCTGGCCGCATGCGCGCCGACCGCATACGTGCTGCGCTGCCGGCGGCGCCGCCTGCGCAAGCTCGAGCGGCAGTTGCCGGACGTCTGCGACATGATCGCGCGCGCGCTGCGCTCCGGTCATTCGTTCACGAGCACGCTCGGGATGATCGGCGACGAGTATCCCGAGCCGATGGGCGGCGAATTCCGGATCACGTTCGACGAGGTCAACTACGGCGTGTCGCTGCACGACGCGCTGATGAACCTCGCGACGCGCGTGCCGGTGCACGACCTGCGCTATTTCGTGATCGCGGTGCTGATCCAGCGCGAGACCGGCGGCAACCTGGCCGAGCTGCTCGACAGCATCGCCTCGCTGATCCGCGAGCGCTTCAAGCTGTTCGACAAGGTGCGCGTGCTGTCGGCGGAAGGGCGGCTGTCGGCGTGGATCCTCGGGCTGCTGCCGTTCGGCACCGCGGGGGCGATGGTGTTGCTGAACCGCGAGTTCCTGTCGGTGCTCTGGGAGGATCCGGCCGGGGTCAGGATGGTCGGCACGATGCTGGTGTCGATGATATTCGGCGTGCTGTGGATTCGCCGCATTGTCCGGATTCGCGTCTGACGCGCGAACCCGATCACGAACCGTTGCGAGGCTGTCATGCAAAACCTGAGCGTGGTCCAGGCCGTGATGCTGGGCGGCTTGTTCATCTTCGTGTCCGGCGGCGCGCTGGTCGCGATGCTGCTGTTCGCGCCGCGCAGCATCCAGCGCCGGGTCCGGCAGGCCGGCGGCGCCGGGGCCGGTGCGGCGGCCGTCGCGGGCTCCGGCCCGGGCGACGATGTCGCGTCGCGCTGGGTCGAGAAGCTGGTGGCGATGTCCACCCCGATCTCGAAGCTGTCGGTGCCGAAGGAGGGTTGGGAGAATTCGCCGCTGCGCATCCGGCTCATGAATGCCGGCTGGCGCGGCCAGAACGCGGCCGCGCTGTATTTCACCGCGAAGACGGCGCTTGCGCTCGCGCTGCCGTGCGCCGCGCTGCTGGGGCTCGTCACGACCCGGCTCGGGGACGAGCGCGTCCTGCTGTCGGTGATCCTCGTCGCGCTCGCCGGGATCGGCTACTACATCCCGAACGCGGTGCTGTCGCAGCGCGTCAAGGTGCGCCAGCAGAAGATCTTCGAGGATTTCCCGGATGCGCTCGATCTGCTGACGGTGTGCGTCGAGGCCGGGCTGGGGCTCGACGCGGCGCTGATGAAGGTGAGCGAGGAGCTGCGCTTCGGCAGCGAGGTGGTTTCGAGCGAACTCGACCTGCTGCTGCTCGAGATGCGCTCCGGCTTCACGAAGGAGACGGCGCTGCGCAATCTCGCGCTGCGCACCGGTGTGGAGGACGTCGAATCGTTCTGCGCGATGCTGATCCAGGCCGACCGCTTCGGCACGAGCATCAGCGAATCGCTGCGCGTGCTGTCGGACCTGCTGCGCACGCGACGCCGGATGCGCGCGGAGGAGCGCGCCGCGAAAATCGCGCTGAAACTGCTGTTCCCGCTGATCTTCTGCATCTTTCCCGCGCTGATGATGGTGCTGCTCGGGCCGGCGCTGATCCACGTCTATCGCGTGCTGCTGCCGACGTTCGTCGGCATCGCGCCGTGAACGGCGGACCGGCGTCGCGCCGGGATCGCCCCGCAGGGTTCCGCGTGCCGGACGACCGCCGGCCGGCACGGCAACCGGCTTCATGAAGGCTCCCTTCCCAGGCGGCGCCGCGAGACAGGTCGACCATAGCGGCGTCAACGCGTCCTGGACGCATGGTCGGCCATGGAACGAGCCGTAGTCCACCGCCGCACCGGCGGCCCCCTACCGCTGCTCCGCATGCCGGCGAGGTGTGCCGGCATCGCTCCGTGCTGCGGCGCCGCAACGGGTGCCGCAGCGCGGCTGCGGTTCGCGCGGCGTCGGGTGCCGCAGCACGGCTGCGGTTCGTGCGGCGTTCCCGGTGCCCTGCAGCCATGGCTGGATCGGCGCGGCCGCTCGGCCCCTGCATGCGGATCGGGGTCGCGCGGCATTCGCCGCCGGGGCGCGCGCGCGGGTTCGGCAACGAGCCGACCGTGCCGGCCGGCGCGCGATGCGACGGGGTCGCGCGGGTTACGCGCCGCGCTGCGGCTCCCGGCTCGCGGCCTGTCCGCCGGGCTGGCGCTGGCGTTGGTGCCGGCTCTTGCGCCGCCATTCGGTCGGCGTGAGGCCGAAGCGCTCGCGAAATGCGGTCGCGAAATTGGCCGGCGTGGAAAAGCCGATCTCCTTCGCGATGCCGGCGATGCTCAGCGACGTCGAATCCAGCAGATCCTGGGCGACGCGCAGCCGCTCCTGGCGCAGATACTCGAACACCGTCTGGCCGAGATTGTCGCGAAACGCGCGCGACAGGCGTTTTTCGTGCGTGCCGACCGCGCGCGCCAGTTGTTCGACCGTCGGCGGATCGTGCAGCGTCCGCGCCAGATGGCGAATGGCCGCGCGGACGATGATGTCGTCGTCCTTGCCGGCCACGAGCGGGCCGTCCGTATCGACGGGCGGGTCGCGCCGGGTCCGGGCGAGCTGCACGCGGATCCGCGCCAGCACTTCGGTGGGCTCGAACGGCTTGACCACGTAGTCGACGCAGCCGATGTCGAACCCCTCGAGGCGCTCGTGCAATGCGCCCGCCACGGTCAGGAAGATGACCGGGATCGCGCTCGTTTGCGGATCGGCGGCCAGCAGCGCGCACGCGGTGAAGCCGTCCATCCGCGGCATGCGGACGTCCATCAGGATCAGGTCGGGCATGAGCGCCTGCGCGCGCTGGCACGCTTGCACCCCGTCGGACGCGATGCTGATCCGGCACCCCGTGCCGCGCAGGATGTCGATCAGCAAATGAAGCTGGTCGGGCTGATCGTCGACGATCAGGATATGGGCGTCGCCCAATGCGGAGATCGGTGAAGGCATCGTGCACCTGTCCTGGAATGGCTGCTGGCTGCGTTCCCGCGGGCGTCCGGCCCGGTTCGGAATAATCGACGGATGCCGTACGACGACGGCGCATATTCGCATCGATATTCGGATTTCGCCGGCATGCACGGCAGGCAACCGGCAGGCGTCATGCGGGACGTGGGTAGTCCCGATCGCCGGGCCGGCAACGACGCGAAGCGCTGTCGCCGTTACGCGCTGAAATCTACGCGGCCGCCGGGTATCGATGCGAGCCGAATTGTAGGGGTATATTTCAATTCACGCCAGACGCATCGACTCGATTCACGGAACTCCGTTTTCCTGAATTTCAAGTTTCCCGCCGGGAATTGCGGTTTGTGCAACAGGGTTGAGGATCAAATCCTGTCCAATTCCGCCATTTTCATTTTGCATTCGATTCTCAATCGCCGCTCCCGACAATTTTACGGATGTGGCCGAACTTTGCACATTTAATTTTAATCCGCTCCATCAAAGAAATTGTCCTCCCGGCAAAACATTTCGAATAAATCAAGCGTGGCGAAATCGTTTGCGAGATGGCCTTTTTTAACGTAACTACATGAATTCATGGAATTTTACAATCTATAAAGAATGTTGCCTTTGATAATTTTTCATCGTGTCTCATAATTCGTCCGAACTTTGAATACAGGGCCGCGCAGGGCGACGCCAGGCGCGGCGGAATGTGACAGGAATTGTGCGATCCGGATTCGGGGGCATCGATAGATGCACATCCGGGCATATGTCCGTCACGCGAAAGTGGAAATGCGGTTGTCGAAGATGAAATAAAAGAGCGGGGTTGGTCGCGGTCGGCGCGACATCAAATCAGGGGTATCCAGATAAAGCGCGTTGAATCTCCGGATTCCGGCGCGGGGCGTGTTCGCCCATGGAAAACAGTATGCATTCCTAATGTATCGCCCGGATTGACGGAACGGTCGCGCTATCGCGGCGTGCCGGCGATGTCGTACGTCCTGTCGCGGCAGGCGTTCGATGCGTATCGCCTTCGATACGGCATGGCCTGACACGGGAAGCGGGTTCCGCACGGAAGTCGTTATCGCAGTCGCATCTGAAGTCTTCAATAAAAGTAAGTAGTCCATATTCAAACCACGCTAATAACGGAGCAGAAGACCATGAAGAGGAAGCAGATTTCGGCGCTGGCCGCCGCGATGTTCACGGGTGCGGGCGTCCTGATCTCGGGGGCCGCGCAGGCGGACAATTTCGTCGATCGCGGCAACCCGGACAACGCGCTGAGCGGCCAGTGCATCGACGGCACGAACCCGCTCTGCGTCGCCACGAAGAGCGGGAGCTACGTGGCGGTCAGCACCACGAACGTGACGATGGGGACGAATGCCCGGGCCGGCACCAGCGGCATCGCGATCGGCGACCAGTCGAATGCGAGCAGCAAGGGCGGCAACAGCAGCGGCGGCGCGATTGCGATCGGCATCGGCTCGCAGGCGCTGGCGAACTCGGCCACCGCGATCGGCACGGTGGCCCTCGCGCAAGGCAATACCTCGCTCGCCGTCGGTCGCCAGTCGGCGGCGGTGGGCGATTTCTCGATGGCGCTCGGCAACGTCGCCGATGCACACGGCACGAGCTCGATCGCGCTGGGCCACTCGGCGCTCGCCAGCGGCGATCGCTCGGTCGCGATCGGCGGCGCCAACCCGACGACCAGCGACGGCGTGTCGAGCGGCGCGGCCTATGACGCGGCGTCGCAGACGCGCGCGGCCGGCTCGCAATCCGTGGCGATCGGCGCGGGCGCGCAGACGAGCGACAACAACCAGGTGGCGATCGGCTCGGGCAGCGTCGGCGCGAACAACGGCGGCACGCCGGTGTTCGGCGGCACGGCCGCGCCGGTCGGCGGCGCGGTGTCGTTCGGTTCGCTCGGCAAGGAACGCCAGCTCAAGAACGTCGCGGCGGGCGCGGCGGATACGGATGCGGTCAACGTCCAGCAACTGAAGAACGTGAACGGCACGCTCAGCACGAGCATCGCCAACGTCGATGCGCGCGTGACGTCGGTCGGCAATTCGCTGTCGACCTCGATCTCGAACGTCGACCAGCGCGTGACGAACGTGGGCAGCAGCCTCAGCACGAGCATCGTGTCGGCGACGAAGAACGTCGTGAAGTACACCGACGATTCGCATGCGGCCATCGCGCTCGACGGCAGCAACGGCACGACGATCGGCGGCGTCGCGGCCGGCGTCGCGAATACCGACGCGGTGAACGTCGGGCAATTGAAGGGCACCGTCGCACCGCTGCAGACGTCGATTTCGACGGCGGCGTCGAACATCGCGAACCTGCAGACGAGCGTTACGGGCATCAACACGTCGCTGAGCACGGCGACCACGAACATCGGCAACCTGCAGGCGGCCGACGCGCGCAACGTGAAGTACGACGGCCAGAGCGGGTTCGATTCGGTGACGTTCGCCGGCACCAAGGGGACGACGCTGCACAACGTCGCGGCCGGTGCGGCCGATACCGATGCGGTGAACGTCGGGCAATTGAAGGGCACCGTCGCACCGCTGCAGACGTCGATTTCGACGGCGGCGTCGAACATCACGAACCTGCAGACGAGCGTCACGGGCATCAATACGTCGCTGAGCACGGCAACGACGAACATCGGCAACCTGCAGGCGGCCGACGCACGCAACGTGAAGTACGACGGCCAGAGCGGGTTCGATTCGGTGACGTTCGCCGGCCCGAACGGCACGACGCTGCACAACGTCGCGGCGGGTGTCGCGAACACCGACGCGGTGAACGTCGGTCAACTGAACGGCGGGCTGGCATCGCTCAGCACGAGCGTGACGAACAACCTCAGCACGACGCTCGGCGACCTGAACACGTCGATCAGCAACCAGATCGGCAATGCGACGAAGAACGCGGTGCAATACGACGACGACGCGCACAGCGGCGTGACGCTGGGCGGCAAGGGCGCGCAGGCGCCGGTCGCGCTGCACAACGTCGCGGACGGCGTGGCCGCGGGCGACGCCGTGAACGTGGGTCAACTGGGCAAGGCGACCGACACGCTGAACCAGTCGATCACGAACGTGGGCAACAACGTGACGGCGCTCGGCAACCAGGTCACGACGATCGGCAACCAGGTGACGACGAACACGGGCAACATCGCGGCGCTGCAGCAGGATGCGCTGCAATGGAACGCGAACCTCGGCACCTACGACGCGAGCCACGGCGGCAACGGTCCGCAGCGCATCGGCAATGTCGCGGCCGGCGTCGCGAATACCGATGCGGTGAACGTCGGTCAACTGAACGACAGCGTTGCGCCGCTGCAGACGTCGATTTCGACGGCGGCGTCGAACATCACGAACCTGCAGACGAGCGTCACGGGCATCAACACATCGCTGAGCACGGCAACGACGAACATCGGCAACCTGCAGGCGGCCGACGCACGCAACGTGAAGTATGACGGCCAGAGCGGGTTCGATTCGGTGACGTTCGCCGGCCCGAACGGCACGACGCTGCACAACGTCGCGGCGGGTGTCGCGAACACCGATGCGGTGAACGTCGGTCAACTGAACGGCGGGCTGGCGTCGCTCAGCACGAGCGTGACGAACAACATCAGCACGACGATCGGCGACCTGAGCACGTCGATCAGCAACCAGATCGGCAGCGCGACGAAGAACGCGGTGCAATACGACGACGACGCGCACAGCGGCGTGACGCTGGGCGGCAAGGGTGCGCAGGCGCCGGTCGCGCTGCACAACGTCGCGGACGGCGTGGCCGCGGGCGACGCCGTGAACGTGGGTCAACTGGGCAAGGCGACCGACACGCTGAACCAGTCGATCACGAACGTCGGCAACAACGTGACGGCGCTCGGCAACCAGGTCACGACGATCGGCAACCAGGTGACGACGAACACGGGCAACATCACGTCGCTCCAGCAGAACGCGCTGCAATGGAACGCGAACCTCGGCACCTACGATGCGAGCCACGGCGGCAACGGCCCGCAGCGCATCGGCAATGTCGCGGACGGCGTGGCCGCGGGCGACGCCGTGAACGTGGGTCAACTGGGCAAGGCGACCGACACGCTGAACCAGTCGATCACGAACGTCGGCAACAACGTGACGGCGCTCGGCAACCAGGTCACGACGATCGGCAACCAGGTGACGACGAACACGGGCAACATCACGTCGCTCCAGCAGAACGCGCTGCAATGGAACGCGAACCTCGGCACCTACGATGCGAGCCACGGCGGCAACGGCCCGCAGCGCATCGGCAATGTCGCGGACGGCGTGGCCGCGGGCGACGCCGTGAACGTGGGTCAACTGGGCAAGGCGACCGACACGCTGAACCAGTCGATCACGAACGTGGGCAACAACGTGACGGCGCTCGGCAACCAGGTCACCACGATCGGCAACCAGGTGACGACGAACACGGGCAACATCGCGGCGCTGCAGCAGGACGCGCTGCAGTGGAACGCGAACCTCGGCACCTACGATGCGAGCCACGGCGGCAACGGCCCGCAACGCATCGGCAACGTCGCGGCCGGCAAGAACGGTACGGATGCGGTCAACGTCGACCAGTTGAACGCGGCGGTCCAGGACGGCACGAGCCAGCTCGATGCGCTCGCGGTGAAGTACGACGACGCGAGCAAGCGGCAGGTTTCGCTCGGCGCGGGCAACGGCGGGACCGCGGTGCGCCTGACCAACATCGCGGAAGGCACCGTCGCGGCCGGCAGCACGGATGCGGTGAACGGTGCGCAGCTGCGCCGCGCGGCCGACGGCACCGCGGCCGCACTGGGCGGCGGCGCGACGGCGAATCCGGACGGCTCGATCGGCGCGCCCGACTACAAGGTCGGCGGCGGCTCGTACAACAACGTCGGCGACGCGCTCACGAACCTCGACGGCCGCGTCGGCAGCAACACGACGACGCTCGCAAACCACGAAACGCGCATCACCAACGCCGAAACCAACATTGCCGGCAATACGGTCGCGATCACCGGGCTGCAACAGAACGCGCTGCAGTTCGACCCGACGGTCGGCGCCTACAACGCGGCGCGCGACGGTGCGCCGACCAAGCTGACCAACGTGGCGGACGGCAATGTCGCCGCGGGCAGCACGGACGCGGTGAACGGCGGCCAGCTGTCGGGCGTGCAATCGTCGCTCGAACAGCAGATCACGCAGGTGTCCAACCAGGCGGGCGAGGCGGTGAAGAACGTCGTCAAGTACGACGTCGACACGAACGGCAACCGGCTGAATTCGGTCTCGCTGGTCGGCGGCGACGCGAATGCGGCCGTCGTGCTGAAGAACGTCGCGGCGGGCACCGACGATACCGATGCGGTGAACGTGAAGCAGTTGAAGGGCGTGCAGGCGAACCTCAACCAGCTCGGTGCGCTGGCGGTGCAGTACGACGACAGCTCGAAGAGCACGATCACGCTTGGCGGCGGCGCCGGCGGCACCCGCATCACCAACGTGCAGGCAGGCACGCTCAGCGCCACCAGCACGGACGCGGTGAACGGCTCGCAGCTCTACGCGACCAACCAGCAGGTGTCGAAGAACACGACCGACATCACGAACCTGCAGGGCAGCGTGACCAACATCGCGAACGGCAAGGCCGGCCTCGTGCAGCAGCAGGATCCGAACGGCGCGATCACCGTCGGGAGCACCACCGGCGGCACCAGCGTGAGCTTCACCGGCACGGCGGGCGACCGCGTGCTGACCGGTGTCGCGGCGGGCGTGAACGACAACGACGCGGTCAACATGGGCCAGTTCAACAGCGCGTTGAAGAACGCGGCGGCGAACGACCAGATCCGCACGGCGGCGACCGACGCGAACACGACGTGGATCGCGCGTGCCGATTCGGGCTCGATCGGGACGACGGCGTCGGCAACCGGCAAGAACTCGGTAGCGGTCGGCCCGGGCTCGGTGGCGGATCGCGACAATTCGTTCTCGGTCGGCGCGAAGGGCAGCGAGCGCCAGGTCACGAACGTCGCGGCCGGTTCGGCGCCGACCGACGCGGTGAACGTGCAGCAGCTGAACGACAACATCTCGGCGGCGTCCTCGCAGGCGAACGGCTACACCGACCAGCGCATCGGCCAGGTGTACAACTCGTTCAACGACCTGAAGAAGGACATGTACGGCGGCGTGGCATCGGCGATGGCGGTGGCCGGCCTGCCGCAACCGACGGGCGCGGGCCGCTCGATGGTCTCGGCGGCCACGTCGAACTATCACGGCCAGCAAGGTTTCGCCGCCGGGTATTCGTACGTGACGGAGAGCAACCGCTGGGTCGTCAAGGCGTCGGTGACGGGCAACACGCGTTCGGACTTCGGCGCGGTGGTGGGCGCCGGTTACCAGTTCTGACGTCGTTCGCGCCGGTCGGTCGACCGGCGAGCCGGGCAGCGCGTGCGTTGCCCGGCCTCGGCAGGAAATCCGCGGTCCGGGGTGCGTTTATCGACCCCGGGCCGCTGTCGTTCGATGCGTGATGAAGCGTGGCGTGGCGGTGTCGCCTGCCGTGCGTCCGTATCTTTTCTGCATCTCTCCCGGACGGCGCGTCTGCATGTCGCGGTGCGTTCGACGACCGCAGCGGGGCGTGTCGTACCGCGTTCAGCCGCCGGCGCGGGCCAGCCGGTCGATCACCGCGCGGGCCTGCGACGGCCGGGTGATTTCCGTCCAGTGCAGATGCGCGTATTTCGGGTCGTCGCGCAGGTTCGCGAACTTGACGCGGTTCCTGGCGAACGTGGTGAAGGACCACACCAGCACCGAGTCGCGCGAGAACGCCATCCGCAGCGATTCCCGGTTGCCGTGGGACAGCTCGGTGCGCATGAGCCCGCGGCGCAACGTGCGCCAGAGCACCCGCGAGAACACCGTCCGGCGCCCGAAGTTGAGCCAGATCACGTGCGTGGCGCGCGACCAGAGCACGTCGCGCACCGCGCTGTAGTTTCCGTCGGCGACCCAGCGGTCGCCGGCCGTCGCGGCGAGCACGCCGCGCTCGAATTCCTCGGGCGGCGCGGCCGTCCAGCCGGGGCCCCAGTAGAGCCGATCCAGCTCGACGTACGGGCAGCCGGCGGCAGCCGCCAGCGCGCTGGAGAAGGTCGACTTGCCCGCTCCGCTGGTTCCGACGACGACGAAGCGCATGGGTTTGACCGCGATCGAATTTGAAGGCCGCGTATTGTGCCCGATGCCGCGCGGCCGTGCGGCGTCTTCTGACGGATTCGCGCAGTCCGCGGATCGGCCTTTCCCGCATTTCCCGGTCGTCACGCAGCGTTGTAGCGTCACTGCCGGGGCGCGCCCGGATCTTTCCTGTCCCGATCCGACGGTATGCGCGACGTTGCGACGTCGTTTCCGCACGCGTAACAGATGCGATGGCAACGATATCGGCAGGGTCTCGTGCAGACCTGTTTCGCGCTTTGTACAATCTGGCGCAAAGGTCGGGCAGCCTGCTGCCGCGGCGAACGATAACGAGATCGAATGAGAGAAGCGATGGCGACCAAACCGGGATCGGGGGCGGGCATGCACACGGGTGACGGCCGTGGCGGAATTCCGTCGTGCGGGGCTGAACGGGCAGGGGCCGTTCGCGCGTCCCGGGCACATGGAGGCGCCGCATGAGCGACAAATCCGCGCTTGCCGCCGGCGCGCCGCGCGAACCCGCCGCGTCGACTTTCTCCCTGATGGCGCTGGCGTGCCTGATCGTCTTCATGGCGCAAATGGCGACGACGGTGTACCTGCCGTCGCTGCCCGTCGTCATGCGCGAATTGAGGATGACGCAAGGCGGCGCCGAATTCTCCATTTCCGCCTACGTGATCGGCGCGGCGCTGCCGGTGCCGTTCTGGGGCGCGGCCGCGGAACGCTGGGGCAGGCGCGGCCCGTTGCTGATCTCGCTGCTGCTGTTCATTGCCAGCAGCCTGCTGCTCGCCGTCTGCACGTTCGCGCCGGCGCTGCTGGCGTTGCGCGGCCTGCAGGGCATCGCGGGCGGCGGCGCGGCGATCATCGCGCGCATCGTCGTCCGGGACAACTGGCGCGGCGACGAACTGGCGCGGCGCCTCTCCGTGCTGTCGATCGCCTTCATCACGGCGCTGGGCGGCGGCCAGTTCATCGGCGGGCTGATCGGCCGTTACAGCCACTGGCAGGCGGGCTTCGTGCTGATGGCCGTCACGGCCGCGCTGGCGATCGGCCTGTCGTACGCGTTGCCGCTGAAGGCGGGAAACCGCACCGCCGCCACGTCGGGCATGGCCGGCACCTACGGGCTCCTGCTGCGGCGGCCGGGTTTTCTGTGGCCGGCCTGCGCGGGCGGCCTGGGGTTCGCGACGACCGTGACGCTGCAGGAAGTGAGCCCGTTCGTGTTCCAGTCGCATTTCGGGCTGGCCGTGACGAGCTTCGGCGGTATCGGCCTGCTGCTCGGTCTCGCCTATTTCAGCGGCGCGATGCTGGTGAACCGCCTCGTGAGGCGGCTCGGCGGCGTGCGGCTGATGCATGGCGGCGCGGCGTTGCTGGCGCTCGCGACCACGCTGATGCTGGCGTCGTGGCTGGGCGGCCTGCTGACCCATTTCGCCGGCCTGTGGAGTTTCATCGCGCTGTACTGCCTGGCGATCTTCGGCCAGGCCGTGCTGTTTCCCAACAGCATGGCAACGGCCGTCAGCGACGCGCATGAACATGGCGCGCATGCGATGGCCTTGTGCGGCTTCCTGCAGCAGGGACTCGCGGGCATCGCCGCGACGGCCGCCGTGCTGCAGCATCACGGCGGCACGTGGACGCTCGCCGTGTTCGTGCTGGGGGCGCTGACGTGGCTCGTGGTGCGGCTGAAGGTCATGGGCCGGTAGGCGGGACCGGAGTCGCGCCTTGCGGGTTCGCGGCGGCGGCATCGGGATGCGCCGCCCCGGCCATCACATCTGCTTGAAGAGGCCCGCACAAGTGCGGCTGACGGGCAGGACGTCGTCGCTCCCGCGCAAATGGATGCGCTGGCGGCCGAGCAGATCGCGTTCGATGTGATCGATCGCGGCATAGGCGACGATCACGCCGCGATGGACCTGCGCGAACCGCTCGGCATCGAGCCGCTGCAGCATTTCCTTGAGGGGTGTGCGGATCACGTGCCGCTCGCTCGCGGTCACGACCTCCGTGTATTTGTCCGCCGCCTGGAAATACAGCACCTCGTCGACCGAGACGAGCCGGGTCGTGTCCCGCAGGCCCACGGTCAGCCAGCGAATCGGCGCGGCGTCGCGCTGCTCGCCCGCGCTGGCCAGCAGCGCGGTGTCGGCGGGCGCCGGGCCGCCGCGCTGCAGCTTGGCGATGCAGCGCAGCAGGCGATCGTCGGTCACCGGCTTCAGCAGATAGTCGATCGCCGACTGGTCGAACGCCTGGACCGCGTACTCGTCGTAGGACGTCACGAACACCACGTGCACGTGCGGCACGAGGCCCGCGATCTTCAGGCCGTCGAGGCCGGGCATCCGGATATCGAGAAACGCGAAATCCGGGCGTTTCGCATTCAGCTCGGCGAGGGCGTCGATGCCGTTGCGCGGCATCCCGACGATCTCGAGCTCGGGCCACAGCGTGGCGAGGCGCGCGGCGAGTTCCGCGGACAGGTTGGGTTCGTCGTCGGCGATCAGGGCGGTCGGCATGTCAGGGAATCGGGATCTGCAAGGTTGCGGTCACGCCCCGCATGGCGTCGGCATTCGCGCCGACCGACACGCGGCCGCGCTCGCCATAGAGGCTGATCATCCGCGCGCGAACGTTCGCGAGCCCCACGCCGCCGTGCAGCTTCGTGCCGGCGTTGCCGAGCCCCACTCCCGTGTCGCTCACGCTCAGCACGAGCAGGTCGCCGTCGCGCGTGCCGCGAATGCGCACGTCGCCGCCGTCGACCGACGGCTCGATGCCGTGCAGCAGCGCGTTCTCGACCAGCGGCTGCAGCAGGAGCGGCGGCAGCGGCAGGGCCCGCAGCGCGTCCGGCACGTCGATCGCGTAGCGCAGGCGCTCCTCGCCGAGCCGGAGCGTCGCGATCTTCAGCAGCGCCTCGACCAGCTCCAGTTCCTCCTCCAGCGTGGCGGTGGCCTTGCGCGTGCGGCCCAGGCTCGCGCGCAGATAGCGGTTCAGGCTGTCGAGCATCGTCGTCGCGCGGGTCGGATCGCGCTCGATCAGGCTCTGCACGTTCGCCAGCGTGTTGAACAGGAAATGCGGCTCGATCTGCGCCTGCAGCAGCGCGAGCCGCGCGGCCGTTTCGGCCTGGCGCGCCTCGGCGGCCTCGCGCCGCTGCGTTTCGAGCGACGCGCGCATGCGTGCGGCCTGCACGAACACCGAGACGAACGCGCAGGCCGCGCCGGCGACGACGAACGACGAGCCGTAGGCCAGCCAGACCTTGACGCCCGCCCGCCCGATCAGGTGCGGGACGTGCCCGATCGTGGACGCCGCGACCTCGAAACCGATGAACACGCTGGCCGGCGCGACGATCAGGATCTTCGGCACCAGCGCCAGCTTGCCGCGCACCAGCCGGTCGGCGGCGACGCTGAGCAGCGTCGCGCTGAAGCCGATGCCGTTCGCGACGACCAGGTACGGCAGCAACGCCTCGTTGCGGCGCGTGGCCCAGAAGATCAGCCCGACCACGGAGTTGAAGCAGAACAGCCCCAGCAGCGACCGGCCCCGATGCGCGGGGCCGAAGGAGGGCGCGGACGACAGGAAGGAGAGCGGCTTGCTTGGCATGGCAGCGAGCGGGGGCGGATTGCGCAGATGGTAGCGTAATTCGCGCCGGCAATGCCATCGTCGATCGGTCGCGCGGCCCGAGCGCCGCGTCGCCGGGCGGTGGCGAGGCGGCGCGGACGCGCCGGGGCGTCGGCGGCCCGCATCGACGTTCGCCGGACGCAAGCGCCGTTCGTCGGCCGATTTCCACCGTTCGTCGCAACGGGCGGCGCGTGCCCCGTCCGGCCGCTATAGTCGCCGACATGGCCGCCGTACGCGGCACTTCCGAACAGGTACCCCATGCAACATCTCCCGACCTATGTCTACGTGTTGTTCTGCGCGCTCGTCTATATCGGCATCAAGCGCTGCTTCGCGCGCGAAGTACGGCCCGTGCGCCCGCTGCTGTTTCCCCTCGTGTTCGTCGGGCTCGGCCTGTCGAGCCTCGGGCGCCTGTTCCCGCACGCGGGAGCGGATGCCTTTGCCGCGGCGCTCGCGGCGCTCGTGATCGGCGCGACGGGCGGCTGGTTCCATGCGCGCCGCTGGCGCCTGCAGTTCCGCAACGGGCCGCAAGGCTTGCTCGTGCGCCTGCCGGGCGACGCGAGCCTGCTGGTTACGCTGCTGCTGACGTTCGTCGCCGAAACGTTCATTCACTACGCGATCGCCGCCGCGCGGCCGTGGGCCGCGACCGGCGCGTTCGCGATCCTGTCGTTCGCGGTCTGGGGCCTGCTGGTCGGCATGCCGCTCGGACGCGCGCTCAACGTGGTCATGCGCGGCATCCGTCACGCGAACGGCGCCGCCGAAGACGACGCCGGCTCCGCGTTCGAGTCGCGCTGAGCCCGGGCGCCGGGCGGCGAGGGCGGGCCTGGCGGGCCGCCCGCCGGGCGAGCCGGCGAGCCGGGCTTGTCCCGTTGTCGCATGCTCCCGCCGCCAATCCCTGCACAAGCCGCCAGCCCACCTTTCGCGCCCGCCGCATCGCGCCGGGCGCGTCATGCCGGACGCCCGCGTTCCACCCTCAGCCGCTCAAAAGAAGAACGTCGCGATCGCCTGCACGATCTCGCTCTGCGCCTGCGCGCCGTACACGCTGCGCGCCGCACCGTGGTTGCTCTGCCACTGCACCGCGAAATCGGTGCGCGGCCAGTGATAGCGCGCCTCGAGCCACGTGAAGTAGCTGTGATCGTCGAGGTTGTAGCGCGCCATCGCGGTCAGCGCGAGGTGCTGGACGAATACGTCGGGCATCGACGCGTAGACGAACAGCGAGCGCCGCGTCATCAGTTCCTGCGCGACGCTCGCCGTGTCGCGATAGCGCCAGTATCGCGACGGGTCGTTCTGCAGCGCCCGCCACGCGGCGGCGCTGGCGCTCGCACCGTCGTAGTCGTACTCGAGCGTCAGCGACAGCTTGTTCGCGAAGGTATGGGTGACGCCCGTCGCGAGCCTGGACGTCCACGACGAGGTCGCCTGCGAGAAGTCGGCGATCGCGCTGCCGCGTCCGATCGCGTATTCGACGAACCCGACCGTCGCGTCGTCGATCAGCGTGGTCGCGTTCACGCCCAGTTGCGGCGCGATGCCTTCGCCGCCGTACAGCAGCCACTGCGGCGAGAAGTTGCCGAACAGGCGCTGCGATCCGCTCAGCATGTAGCGGGTGCGCGCGTTCGTCGCGCCGAGGTCGGGATTGAAGGTCGCGTCGTTCGGGTGCGTGTCGAGCCGCGGCGACACCAGCGCGGTCACCGAGCCGCTGCTCCACAACAGTTGCGTGCGGGCCATCACGCTGCCGAGCCGGTTCTCGCGCAGGCTCTCGGGATCGATCGACACCACCGAGCGCAGTGCGCCGGCCTTGAAGAAATCCGTGGGATTGAAGCCCGACGCGACGCCTTCGCGCAGGTTCACGCGGCCGACGTCGACGAGCGCGTTCGGGCTCGCCTGCCAGCTCACGTAGGCCTGCTTCAGCGTGTCGACCGCGTTGTATTGCGACGTGCCCGCGCGCCATCCCGCGTCGAAGCGGTTCGACAGGATCGCCCGCCAGTTGCCCGACGTGCCGTCGTACGACAGCGTGTTCGAGACGCGCGCGTTGTCGTCGAGCGTCACGGGCCCGGTCTGGCTTGCCGCCGTGTAATTCGCGACGGCCGCCTCGAAGGTGCCGCGCCAGTTGCCCGGCGTCACGGGCGCGGCCGTCGCCGTATCGGCGAGCCGCAGCGCGTCGCCGTCGGCGTCGTCGGCCGCGACGGCCGTCTGCGCGGCCGCGAGGCCCGCCGCGCAGACCAGCGCCGCGACCCGGTGCCGCGCCATCGCCTAGTCGGCCTTGAAGCGCGACAGGTACGCGCGCTGCAGCCACGCGTCCGGAATGTCGCGCCACGCGTAGTCGGCGTAGCGCATCACCGTGACCCAGCCGGGATCGAGGCCGTCGATGATCACGGTCTCGGTCGGCCGCGCCGCGCCGAGCTGCTCCTGGTAGTGCCGGTAGTAGGCGATTTTCAGCACGCTGCCGCTCGCCGCGAAGAAGCGCGCCTTGACGGGCCGCTTCGTGTCGCTCGCGATCCACAGGTCGATCGCGTGATACGTGACGTCCGGTGCGCGCGCCGTCAGGTGCAGCCGGTAGCAGTGTCGCGTCTGATGCTCGCCGTCCGCAACGTCTTCCTCGCCCGCGAGCGATGCGTCGTAGTCGCTCGCCCAGTTGACGGTCACGACGTCGCCGTTGGCGGCCTGGCCGAGCAGGCGCTGCTGCGGCGAGATCCGCACGCTGGCCTGGCTGGACGGGTCGTAGAACCACAGATCGTTGCCGTTCTTCAGCATCAGCTTGTTCGCGTCGCGCGCGGGCGCGACGAACTGCACCAGCGTACGGAACTGGCGGGTTGCCGGGTCGGCCTTCGAGTAGACCTTCAGCGTCTCGGCGTCGGTCTGCTGGCCGTTGCGGAATTCGAGCAGGGTCGTCGTCAGGCCGAACGGCTTGTCGGGGTTGCGCACGGCGTCGCTTTGCTCGAGCAGTTGTTGCGCCGCGGGGTCCGCGACGGCGGCGGTGGCGGCGGCGAGGGCCAGCAGCAGCGCGACGGCGCGTGCGATCCGGAGGGGCGAGGTCATGGCGGTCTCCGGTCAGGCGAAGCGCAGCGCATCGACGATCGGCAGGCGCGCCGCCCGGCGCGCGGGCAGCCACGCCGAGACCGTCGCGACCGCCGTCACGCCGAGCGCATAACGCACGATCATCCCGAATTCGCCCCACACGCGCACCGACAGCGCGACCGGATCGGTCTGCCCGGGTGGCGTCCAGTGCAGGCCGGCGCGATTGATCGCGACGCCCGCCGCGAGTGCGAGGAGGGTGCCCGCGGCCGCGCCGCACAGGCCGAGCAGGCAGCCTTCGCAGACGAACAGGCGGCGAATGCCGGCGCCGCGCAGGCCGAGCGCGCGCAGCGTGCCGATCTCGTGCGTGCGCTCCATCACGGCCATGTTCATGGTGTTGCCGACCGTAAACAGCACGATCGTGGCGATCAGCACCGCGATGAAGCCGAAGATCGCGCCGAACATGCCGGTGACCTGGCCGTACTGCGGATTGAGCGTCGCGAAGCCGAGCACCTCGAGCGGCTCGCCGGCCAGCCGGGTGCGCAGCAGCGCCTGGATCCGCGCGCGCGCGGCCGGCAGGTCGGCCGTATGCCGGAGCTGCACGACGATGGACGTCACCTTCGCGTTCGGGCCGCTGCCGTACACGAGCTGCTGCGCCTGCGGCAGGTGCACCTGCACGAACATGTCGTCGATCTGCTTGACGCCCTGCTTTTGCGCCGCGATCACCGACAGTTCGGCGACGTTCGGCGCGCCGTACGCATTCGACGTCAGCAGTTCGAGACGCGCGAGGCCGGCGCGGCGCACGGGCTTCGCGGCGGCCTCGGCGCGGGAAAGCGACGCGATGTCGTCGGGCAGGTCGGACGCGTCGGATGCGCCGGCGGGGGCGGCGGCCGGATCGCGGCAATCGGGCACCCGCAGCGCGTCGCACAGGCGCAGCACGCGCGCGACGCCCGTGCCGATCACGGCGGCGTCCGGCGCGCTGCCGGTCAGCGCGACGGGCGTCGGCCGGTCGGCGAAACCGTAGTCGTTCCACTGCCGCATCCGGTTCTGGTCGGCAACGACGATCCCGCTGCCCGAGACGGTGCGCGACACGCCCGCGCCGAAGTTGCCGGCGATCCCGTTGATCGTCAGCACCGGCGTCACGACCGTGACCATGCGCGCAAGCGCGGGGTCGCCGAGCACGGTATCGATGACCTTCCCGTAGTTGCCGATCCCGTACGAGACGGGGTCGCCGCTGCCGTACAGGAAATAGTCGCGGTGCTGGATCTGCAGATGGCCGCCCTGGCGCACGTAGCTGGTCTGGAGTCCGTAGTTGATGTCGCGCGCATAGCCGCCGAACAGCAGGATGGCGGTCAGGCCGACGATCATCGCGAGCAGCGTCGTGGCCGAGCGGCGGCGGTTGCGCAGCAGGTTGCGGAACGCGAGTACCCAGAGGCTCATTGGCAGGCCTCCTCGCGCGGTGCGATCGAGCGGACTTCCACCACGCGCCCGTCGCGGATCATCGCCACGTCGTCCGCGGCGGCGATCACCTGCGGATCGTGCGACGAAAAGACGAACGACGTCGCCCGCTCGCGCTGCATCGTGCGCATCAGCCCGATGATGGCGGCGCCGGTCGCGCTGTCGAGGTTGGCCGTCGGCTCGTCGGCCAGCACGAGCGCCGGCTCGGTGACGAGCGCGCGCGCGATCGCGACGCGCTGCTGCTGGCCGCCCGACAACTGGCCGGGCCGGCGATGCGCCTTGTCGCCCATGTCGACGGCGTCGAGCAGCGCGAGCACCTGTTCGCGGCGTCGCGCACGGGCGACGCCGAGCAGGGTCAGCGGATATTCGACGTTCTCGAACGCGCTGAACACGGGCAGCAGGTTGAACGACTGGAACACGAACCCGATGTGACGCGCGCGGAAATCCGCCAGCGCGTTTTCGCTCATCGTGTCGATCCGCTCGCCCGCGACCGCGATGACGCCGCGCGTCGGGCGATCGATGCCGCCGAGCAGGTTGAGCAGCGTCGTCTTGCCGCTGCCGGAAGGGCCCGACAGCACCGTGAAGCGGTTCGCGACGATATCGAGGGACGCGTCGTCGGCCGCCGGGATGGCGAGCGCGCCGCTTCCATATGTTTTCGTGACATGACTCAAGCTGGCCGCCAACACGGGCACCTCCCGGGGTATCTGTTCCATGCCGCCACCTTAGCGGGATCCGCCACCCGGCATGACGCGGTGCGACGAATGGCGGGACGCGCGGACGAACGGTATTCCTCCGCGACGAACGGCGGCCGGCCGCGCCCGCCGGCGCGCACCGGCGCGCACTGGCTCGGCGCGCGGCCGGGTGCCCCGCGCTGCATTCCATCGGCTCCATGCGCGGTTCGTCGCCCGCTTCTGCAATTGGTCGCATGATCGTTTCTTTCCGCGACGAATCGATACACTCGCAGCCGATCAGCAGTCGATCCGCACGACACCGGCCGATGTGAGAGCGGTCGCCGGATGCCGGGAAGCCAAGACACAGACATAACAAGGCATAACAATGAGACATACCAGGTTTGAGAGGGGGAGCGAGACGGCGCGGCCTGGCTTTCTTGCCCTTTGTCGAGTGATCCGCGATCCGTCCGATCCCGCACGCTTCGCGGGCGATGCCGATCCGCGGCGCTATCGCGACTGGTCGAGCGCACGGCCTGCGCTGCTCGTCATCGAAGCGCTGCATCAGTTCGCGGTCAAGGCGGCGCGTGCGATGCACGGCGAGCCGGCGCTGATGGTGCCCGCGCAACTGCGCGAACTGGCGCTCGGCCGCGTCGACGGCTACCCGCGGCTCGCGTTGGCGGGCACCGTCGCGAAACACGGCGACGGATACCGTGTCGAGGTATCGGCGCGCGACGCCGACGCCGACGCCGGCGCCGGCGCCGGTGCGTATCCGGCCGTCGCGTCGGGCACCGTGTTCGTCGCGCTGATGCCGGCTCGCCTGCCCGCGTCCGCCGTGCCGGGAGAACGGCCGTGATGCCCGCCACCGCGACGCCGGCGCCCACGATCGCCGGCGAACACTTCGGCGTGATCGACGTGGCGAGTGAGGCGCCGCTCTTCGACGAGCACTTCGAGCACTTTCCGGTGCTGCCCGGTTCGTTCAGCCTGAGCCTCGCGATCGCGATGCTGTTCGACGCGCTCGGTCTCGCGGCGGACCGGCCGCATCCGCCGCTCACGCTGCGCAAGGTCAGCTTCATCTGCCCGGTGCGGCCGGGCGAGCGCCTGAGTGCGCGCCTGCGGCGCCTGCAGCAGGACGGCGCGCGCACGACCGCGCACGTCGAGTTGCGCAACGCGAACGGCCAGAGCGTGATGGACGGCATCCTCAGCTGGGAGCACCGCGCATGAGCAAACTCGCCATTGTGACGGGCGGCACCCGCGGGATCGGGCGCGCGATCGTCGAAGCGCTGATCGCCGACGGCCATACCGTCTACTTCACCTATCGATCGAATCCCGAGCTGGCCGACGCGCTGGCGCACGCACACGACGGCGCGGCGCGCGGCTTTCGCGTCGACGGCGGCGACTGGGAAGCCGTGCAGGCGTTCGCCGATCGCGTGAACGCGGAGGCGGCCGTCGACGTGCTCGTGAACAACGCGGGCATCAACGACGACGCGATGCTGCTCGGCAGCCCGTTCGCCCGCTACTGGGAAGCATTGCGGATCAACCTCGGCGCGACGATGGCGTTTTGCCATGCGTTCGGAGAAGGGATGCAGGCGCGCCGGCACGGGGCGATCGTCAACGTGTCGTCGATTGCCGCGCGCAAGCCGAAGATCGGCAACGGCGCGTACGGCGCGTCGAAGGCGGCCATCGAGCGTTTCACGAAGACTCTCGCGCTCGAGATGGCGCGCTTCGGCGTGCGCGTCAACGCGGTCGCGCCGGGCTTCGTGCGCTCCGACCTGTTCGAGCGCTTTCTCGCGTCGCAGGACGCGGCGGCGTTCTACCGCCAGATTCCGATGCGCAAGATCCTCGAACCCGACCAGGTGGCGCGCGCGGTCGTCCTGCTCGCGAACGGCTCGCTCGAAACGACCGGAAGCGTGATCGATCTCGGCAATGGCGAAAACATCAGTGGCTGAACCCGTGACTCAAGGAGAGTGGATCATGAAGGAAGACATCAAGAACATCGTCGCGCAAATCCTCTATCTGAGCGGTCCGGAGCAGGTGGCCGACTCCGCGTCGCTGTTCCGCGAACTGAACATGAGCTCGATCGACTACGTCGACCTGTGCTACGAGCTCAAGGACAAGGTCGACAACCGCATCAGCCTCGAAAATCTGTGGCCGTTCAACCGGATGCTGCTCGACCCGCAATGCCACACGGGCACCGAATGGACCGACGACGGCTGGCGTCAGGTGTGCGACGTGATGAGCTGGAACGGCCACGAGAAGTGCAGCCTGCAGGATCTCTACGAGCACTTCTCGGTGAACTACATCGAGCGCCGCATCGCGCAGTTCGGCTGAGCCGCGCCGTTACGCCGCCTCGCAGGCACGCCGCGCGGCGCGACCGCGCGCGCCCGGTTTCAGACTCACGTGAAGGGGGACTTGCCATGTCGTACATCACCGGCCTCGGCATCGCGACGGCCGTCTTTCCCGACATCGCGTCGCTGCAGGGCGTCGACTTCGCGGCGCGCGCGCCGCTCGCGCCGGCCGCGCGGGCCGCCGACTATGCGCGCGTCAACCTGCCGTTTCCGCTCGTGCAGCGCATGGCGCGCGAGGATCGTTCGCTGCTGAACCCCGGTTCGCGCCTCGCGCTGCAGGTCGCGGCCGAGGCGTTCGACGCGGCGTCGGCCGGCCGGCCCTATACGGCCGGGGAGCGCGAACGGTTCGCGGTGTTTACCGGCGTCGAGGGCGAGGACGCGACGATGGCCGTGCTCGCGCCGTTGCACGAGCGGCGCGGCCTCGACAGTTGCGGATACTTCGGCGAGGTCAAGACGCACCTGAATCCGCTCGACATGCTGCGCCTCCTGACGACCAATGCGCTGTACCAGATCTCGAAGCTGTACGGGCTGCGCGGCGAAGGCTATCCGCTGCAGCGGATGTCGCTCACCAGCCTGTGCGCGCTCGAGGAGGCGCACCGGCAGATCGAGGGCGGCGCGATCGACCGGGCGGTCATCGCGGCCGTCGGCGACATGACGTCCGCCGACAATCTCGGCGCGTTCGAGAAGATGGGCCTGCTGCGCACGGCGACGCACCCGGTCGGCATCATTCCCGCATTCGGGGCCGCCGGCGCGATCGTCGAACGCGCGCCGCGCGACGGCGTCGCACCCTGCGCGCAGGTGCTCGACGTCCATTCGCTGTACAAGCCCGACACGTCCGTGTCGAGCGGCGACTGGTCGAGGCTGTTCGCCCGCTTCCCCGGCGAGGCCGCGCTGGGCGTGCCGCACGTCGTGCTGTACCAGAACGGCGAGCCGTCGCTGGGCAGGGCGGAGCGCCATGCCGTGCAGCAGGCCTGGCCGAACGCCGTCCTGCATGCGTACAAGCCGCATGTCGGCTATACCGGCCGGGCGAACAACCTGATCGATCTGGTGCTGGCCCTTGCGGATCCGGCGATTCCGGCCGGCGCGCCCGTGCTGGTGAACGGCATCGGCGTGTCGTCGGGCCTCGGCGCGATCCTGGTGCGCAAACTGGGCGGGGTGGGGCGATGAAGCCGCGATCGGACGCCATCGTCATCAGCGCCTTCGGCGCCGTCACGCCGCTCGGCGGCAGCTACGACGAACTGCATGCCGCGTTGCGCGAAGGCCGCTCGGGCATTCGCCCGATCGAGAAGTTCGATTGCTCGACCTATACGACCCGCCACGCCGGCGTGCCCGAGGAAGGCAACGAGCGGGTGCGCTGGCCCGCCGCGCGGCGGATTCCGGCCGAGCAGCTCTACGGCGACCTCGCCGCCGCGCGGCTGCTCGAGCAGGCGCCGTTCGTCGTGCGCGACTACGCGCCGGAGCGCATCGGCTGCCTGGTCGGCGTCGACGTGCCGGCCACCGACGTGCAGAGCGCGCTCGAACTGGTCGACCGGGTGAACGGCGACAAGTCGCGCGATGCGCTGATCCGCGTGCTCGTGTCGCACATGCGCATGAGCGAGTTCGTGAGCGGCGACGCGACTTCCGTATTCGGCGCGATTCACCGGCACATTCCGTTCAGCGGCTGCGCGCTCGCGCACGTGGGCCTGTGCTCCGCGTCGCTGCAGGCGATCGGGATGGGCATGCTCGCGCTGCGCCAGGGGCGCGTCGACGCGGCCATCGTCGGCGGCGTGTCCGGCAAGGTCAATCCGCTCAACCTCGCGCGGCTCGAATCGCTCGACGTGATCTCGACCGACCTGAATCTCGATCCCCGCCATCGCTCGCGGCCGTTCGACGTGCGCCGCTCGGGCTTCGTGCTGGCGGAGGGCGCGGTGCTGTTCCTGATCGAGCGCGAATCGGCCGTGCGCGCTCGCGGCGAGACGCCGCTCGCGCGCGTCGCCGGCTACGGCGCCAGCCTGGCCGCCGAGCACATCGTCATCCCGCACCTGCAGTCGCTCGAGATGCGGCTGGCGATGCAGCGCGCACTCGACGATGCGGGATGCGCGCCGGCCGACATCGACTACGTCAATGCGCACGGCACCTCGACGATCCTCAACGACAGGCACGAGTCGGAGGCGATCCGCGCGATCTTCCCGATGCAGCCGGAGATGCCCGTTACCGCCAACAAGTCGCAGCACGGCCACCTGATCGCGACGGCGGGCGCGATGGAGGTGCTGAACACGGCGATCGGGCTGCGCGAGCGCTTCATTCCCCCGACCATCAACCTCGACGAGCAGGCCCGCGAGTGCCCCGTCAACGTGGTGCGCACCGCAACGCCGAGCGACGCGCGGCGCGTGCTCAAGAACTCGTTCGGCATGGGCGGGCTCGCGGCCTCGCTCGTGCTGGAAGGAGCGGACGCATGAAGTTCACGTCGCTGCTTGCCCGCGATGCGAACTGGCAGATCGTGCTGCATGGAGCGCGCCTCACGGCGCACGACCTGCGCGCGCGACTGAGGGCCGCCCGGCGCGCGCTCGGCGTGCTGGAGCCGCAACTGCTCGGGCGCGGCTGCCTGATCGCGGTCGGGTTCTCGGGGTTCGACTATTTCCTGTTCACGCTGCTCGCGTCGACGCTCGGTTGCCGGATCGTCCTGTGCGACCCGAAGATGCTGCCCGCCGCGCTGCGCCAGTACCGGCTCGACGCGCTCGCGGTCGTCGCGACCCGCTCGATCGCATGCGACGCGCTGCCGGTCGTCGTGCTCGACCCGGCGGCGGCCGACGCCGAAGCGCCCGGACCCGACGCGGCCGCGTGGGCCGGCGCCGACGCGCCGCGCGCGCAGATCGTGTTCATGACGTCGGGCACGACGAGCGCGCCGAAACTGGTCGTCTACGACGAGGCGCAGCTCGTCGAGAACGCGCTGGCGGTGGGCCGCTATCTGGGCGTGCGGCCCGGCGACGGCGTGCTGTGCATGTTCCCCACGCACTACATGTACGGCTTCTCGACGATGATGAACGGCCTGCTGGCCGGCGCGACCGTCTGGCTCGAACGGGTGTCGCTGACCGCGCCGGAGGTGCTCGGCTACCTGGGCAGCGGCCGGATCCGCTTCGTGCCGCTGATCCGCAGCATTGCCGAGCGCGTGTGCGACCTGGTCGAGGCGACGCGCGGGATGCGGCTCGACGGGATCGTCGTGCTCAACGCGTCCGACCGCATCTACGCCGCGCAGGTGCGCCGCCTGCTCGCGCTCGGCGCGTGCGTGTGGAACAACTTCGGCCAGACCGAGTCCGGGCCGCGGATCTTCGCGCTGCCGCTCACGCCGGACGATCTGCCGCGTCTCGATTCGTATTGCTTCGAGGGGGTGCTCGCTCCGGGTCGTCCGATCGATCCGCGCATCGAGCTGTGGATCGTCGACGCGCAGGGCCGGCTGTGCGCCCCCGGCGAGACCGGCCATCTGCATTACCGCACGCCATATGCGATGCACGGCTACCTGCTGCCCGACGGCAGCCTGCAGCGCTTCTCGACGCTCGAATCGGGCGACCTGGTGTTTCGCCGCGACGACGGCATCGTGTTCTGGGTCGGCCGCAAGGACGAGACGGTCAAGTGCAACGGCCGGCTCATCAACGTCAGCCTGCTGCACCAGTACTTCGACGCGTTCGACGACATCGCGAAAAGCTATTTCCTCGCCGATCCGCAGACCGGCGCGCTGACCGTGTTCGTCGTGCCCTGCCAGGCGCCGGCCGGCGCCGACGTGGATTTCAAGGCGCGGATCCTGAGCCGCTACCGCGCCGCGTTCCCGCTGTATCCGCGCATCGCCGACGTGCAGTTCGTCGACGACCTGCCCGTCACGAGCACCGGCAAGATCTCATTGCGTCTCCTGCGCGCAAGCGCGTGACCGCTGCCCGAACCTGGAGCCCACGATGTCCGACCGCACGACCCGCTTCGATTCGACCGCCGTGAGCGAGGCGCTTTCGTACGATGCCCGCTATGCGCGCCTGCTGCCGGCCGGCGTGGCCAGCTACGCGGCGTTCCGCGCGCAGGTCGCGATCGAGACGGCCGACGACCTGAAGCGGCGCGTGCTGGATCGCCTGGACCACGACGGTCTTGCCGGCGCGACGTTCTACACCACATCGGGCACGAGCGGCGAGGTCAAGCTGCTGCTCAGCGCGCCGGCGCGCAAGCGGCCCGACGCGACGTACGGCCGGGCGCTCGCGAACGCGCTGGCGGGCCGGGCGATCGCGCCGACCGACCGGGTGGCGAACCTGTTTACGGCCGGCGGCTTCTCGACGCTGTACGACGGCGTGAACCGGCTGCTGGAAGCAATCGGCGCGAACGTGCTGCCGGTCGGGCGGCTGGACGCGTACGGCGCCGACCTGCCGGCGATGCTGAACCTGCTCGGCCGCGCCCGCCCCAACGTCCTGGTCGGCACGCCGACGAGCGTGCTGCAGTGCCTGCGGCTGCTCGACGCGCACGGCCTCGCGCTCGACGTGACGAAGATCCTCTACACCGGCGAGGCGTTTGCCGAGCGCAAGCGCGCGATCGTGCTGCGGCGCTGGCCTGATGCCGCGTTCCACGGGCTGTACGGCACCACCGAGACGGGGTTTCTCGGCTATCACACGCCGCGTTGCGCGCACGGGCACTACCACGTGCTCGACGACTGGTTCTTCCTCGAAGAGGAGGACGGGCAATTGCTCGTGACCAGCCGCGCCAACCCGGGCCTCGCGATGCTGCGCTACCGTGTCGGCGATCGCGTGCGCGTGGGGCCGTCGGTGCGCTGCACGTGCGGCGAGGGCGGGTCGGTCGTCGTGCTGCAAGGCCGCGCGGATCAGCGCTTCAAGTTCGCCGGCAATCTCGTCAGCGTCGAACTGCTGGCCGGGCGACTCGCGGCGCGCGCCGGCCGGCCGCTCGACTGCCAGTTTCGCCTGCACGCCGACGCGCAGGGGCGCGATTGCCTGACGGTCGCCGTCGACCTGGGCGACGACGAACTCGAGCCGCTCGCGCCGCTGCTGGCCGGTGCGCTGTGCGAGATCGAGGACGTGCGCGAGTGCATCGACAAGGGCGAGGGCCGCATCGACGTGCTCGGCCGCGACGCGTTGCGCTTCTCGGTGCGCCAGAAGCTGCCGCGCCTGATTGACGAGAGGCATGCCGATGTCTGACGATCGCGCGACCGTCCTGCCCGCCGCGACCGCCGCGACCGCCGCGAGCACCGCGAGCACCGCGTCGGCATCGCGGGCCGAGCGCATGCGGCTGTTCGCGGCCGAGGTGCGAGCGACCTGGCTGATGCTTTATCCGATGGTGCTGTCGTCGATCTTCGGCTATTGCATGACGCTGTTCGATTACCGATGGATCCGCGACCTGCCGGCGGAGGACATGGCGCTGCTCGCGCTCGTCAACGGCAGCGTGGCCACCTTTCTGTTCCTGCTCGCGAAGAGTTTCGAGGAGTCGTTCGTCGCGGTGTTCGCGAAGGCGCCGCGCGAGGAGCAGGGGCGGCTGTTCGTGCAGAGCCTGGTGTTCGCGGCGGGCGTCGGCGTGCTGGTGGTGCTGGTGCTGATCGGCACGCGGGCGCCGCTGATGACCTTCATTTCCGGCGGCCATTTCCGCGACGCGCGCATGTTCGGCTACTACGCGCTCGTGGTCGGCAGTTTCCCGCTCACGCTGCTCAGCACCGCGCTGTCGGCGGCGATGCGCACGTATGGCGATACCAAGTCGCCCGCGCGCATCAGCATCGCATGCGGCGTGGTCAACAACCTCCTCGATCCGTTGCTCGTGTTCGGCCTGTTCGGCCAGCATCCGTCGCTGCAACTGTTCGGCCTCGCGCTGACCTCGTGGATCACCAAGAGCCTGTACCTCGGCTGGAGCATCCGCTGCATCCGCCCGCGGCTGCGCCGCGAACAGGTCGCGCTGCCGCGTCCCGGCCTGGAATGGCCGACGCAGCGACGGCTGCTGAACATCTTCCTGCCGTCGGCCGCGCTCGAATCGCTGACGTTCCTCGCGAACACGGCCGTCTATTCGATGATCGCCCGCTACGGCGTGCGCGCGATCGGCGGCTACGGCATCGGCTTCGAGCTGATGACGATCGGCTTCATCCTCATCAAGGGGCTGAGCATGGTGTTCATGATCCGGATCGGCCATCTTGTGCGCAGCCGGGCGCCGTCCCGCGCGGCGCTGCAGTCGGTGATGCTGCTGGGCGTGCTGTTCACGGCCGCGATCAGCGTCGCGTTCTTCCTGCTGCGCCCGCTCGCGCTGCGCTTTCTCGCGTCCGACGCCGGCGTGATCGAGGTGGCGACCGCGCTGCTCGACTATGTGCCGCTGTTCGTCTTCAGCTACCTGCTGACGAACCTCGTGACGGGCTGCTTCCAGATCCTCGAGCGCCCGGCGCGCGCGATGGCGCTCGGGCTGTTCTTTTCCTGGGCCGTCACGCCGGGCGCGATCTACCTCGGCGTCACGCATCATCTCGCGCTCGCGCAGCTGTTCGCGCTGCTGGCGGGCGTGAGCGTCGTGCGCCAGGCGGTGTACCTGACGATCTTCCTGCGGCTCATGCGCAGGCTCGGCGCGGCGCCCGGCGCCGCCCCGGCCGGCGCGCGACCCGCGGCCGGATGATGCCGCGACCGCTTTACCCCTCGACCTCACGACTGGAGACCCGCATGCGCACCAACACCCCCGCCGAAGTCAACGCCGATACCTACGATCACTACGTCGACACGTTTACGCTCGAATGGAACCGTAACCTCGTGCAGCGCGTCGAGCACGAACTCGCGCAGCGGCGCATCGCGTCGGGGCGGCTGCTCGACGTCGGCACCGGCACCGCGCGCACGCTGATCGAGCTGGCCCGTGTGCCGTCGCTCGCGCCGCTGGGTTTCGTCGGGGTCGACTACTACGACGACATGGTGCGGCGCGCCGAGCAGAACGTGCGCGCGGAAGGGCTCGGCGAGCGTATCGAGATCCGCGCGGGCGACGTGCACGCGCTGCCGTTCGACGACGGGACGTTCGTCGCGGTGATCGGCCGTTCGGTCGTGCATCACTGGGCCGATCCCGTCGGCGCATACCGGGAGATTTTCCGCACGCTCGCGCCCGGCGGCTTCGCACTGATTCACGAGCCCTGCAGCGATCCCGATCCGGAAGCGCTCGCGTTCTTCAACGAGCGGCGCGCGGCCGCGGGCGTGCACCCGGTCCACCTCGACGGCAAGTTCACGGTCGCGGAGTCGGTCGAGCACTTGCGCGAGGCCGGCATCGGCGAGTACGCCACCGTGTCGAAAGGCTCGGGAATGCTCGCGATCGGCTTCGAGGTGCTGATCGCGAAGCCGGCGCGACAATAAACGGGGCGCGCCGATGCGAACCGACCACGACCTGCCGGTGCGGGATGCTACCCGCCCGCGCGCCGCGCCCGACGAAGGCGAGATCGACGCCGTATCGATCGCGCCCGACCGGCTTGCCGTGCGCGGCGTCGATCTGCTGCAACTGATCGATTCCGTCGATTTCACCGCCGCGATCCTGCACGTGCTCGCGGGCCGGATGCCGGACGCCGGCGACGTGCTCGCGCTCGATCGCGCGCTGGCGGCGACGCTGGCCGACGACGGTCCGCCCGACGACCGCCGGCTCGTCGCGCAACTGGCCGGCCGTCAGCGCCGGCCCGAGGCGTTTCTCGTCGCGGCGATCGCGGCCGGGCTCGCCGCCGGCCCGCAGGCGCGGCCGGTCGCGTTGCCCGATGCACTGCGCGGCATCGGGCAGGCCGACGACGTGGCGGCGGGCCTGGGCATCGTCGCCGCGCTGCCGCGCCTGCTGGCGGTGTGGCGCGCGGCGGCCGGCGAGGGCGCCGGCGGCGCGACGGCCGGGCCGCCGCCGGCAGACGCCGCGCGCGGTTTCAGCGCGGCGGTGCTGGACTGCCTCGTCGACCGTGCGCCGGGCGATGCGCACGCCCGCCTGTTCGACGTCCTGCTGGTTGCGCTGCACGGCGGCTTCGGTCTCGTCGCGCCGACCATCGCGTTGCCGCGCTTCTCGGCCAGCACCTATGCGAGCGTCGACCTGAACCTGATCGCGGGCCTGACGGGCAGCGGCCCCGCGCACGTGGGCGCCTGCAGCGACGCGACGCGCTTGTTCGCGAGCTTCGTCGGCCAGGCGCCCGCGGCGATCCGCGAGCGCATCGCGCAGCGCGTGCAAGCGGGCGACCGGATTCCCGGCTTCGGCCACCCGCTGCTCGAGCGCGATCCTCGGCCGGCCGCGCTCGAGCGCCATGCCGCGCGGCTGGGGGTCGACGGCGCGGCGTTCGATGCGTATCGGGCGGTGTGCGAGGCGATGCGGGACCTGCGCGGCCTGCCGCCGAACATCGACGCGGCCGCCGCGGCGATCCTGCTCGAACTGGGCGTGCCCGCCGTGCTGGCCACGCCGGTATTCCTGTTCGCACGCATGCCGACCATGCTCGCGCACGCATTGCAGAAGAAGGCCCATCCGCCGTTCGGCCAGACCCGCCCGATGGCGCGCGAGCGCCTGGCCGCGCTGCCGAAAGCCTGGATCTGACGCCGGCCCGCCGGCACCCCTCAACCCGAGACCGGATCGACACCGACATGCCGACCACCCTGCCGCTCGCGCCGCGTTGCGCGGCCAACGATACCCAGCACCGCATCGACTTCGTGAAGACCCAGATCCACCGCTGGATCGACGAGCTGTTCGAGTCGCCGGACCGGCACGATCTGCGCGCGTGTTTCGCGAAGACGCTGCTGATCCGCAACTACCTGCTGTCCCCGTTGCTCGATGCACACGAGACGGAGCGCTTCCTGCGCGACGCGACGGTGCGCGAGTACATGAAGCGCTTCCAGGCGCTGTCGCTCGACAACGAGGTGCGCTTCGAGCGGCAGATGAGCGACGTGCTGCGCGCCGGGCCGTCGAGCGAGGGATTGCTGCTGATCATCAAGGAGTACTACGCGGAAATTTACCGGCTGCTCGCGCGAACCGAGATGTTCCTGTCGGACATGTCCGCGGATGCGACGGTGGCGATGGTCGGCTCGGGCGGGATGCCGCTGTCGCTGCTGTTCATGCAGTCGTTCAGCGGCGCGCGCATCGTCGGGCTGGATCTCAGCGAGGAATCGCTCAGGACCGGCGAGCGTTTCGTCGATCACCTGTGCGCGCTGCACCCGGCGCGCTATCGCCGCGATGCGATCGCGATGGTCCACGCGGACGGCGCGGCGTACGACTACGGCGCGTGCGACATCGTCATCCTGTCGATCCACATCGAGAACAAGGTGGAGATCGTCAGACGGATCGTCGAGACGGCGCCGCGCGATCGTCGCGTGATCGTGATCGAGCGGCAGGTGCAGGGGCTCGGGCAGTACTTCTATCCGAACTACGGCTTCGATGCGGCCGGGCTGCCGCTGGTGCGGCTGGCGTCGCTGTGCTCGTCGCTGCTGGTGAGCACGGCCTATGCGCTCGAACGGTAGGAGGGCGGGATGACGACGTGCGAGCTGCACTCCGGCGGGATCGGCTTGTTCCATGCGTGGGAGAGGCCGGTGCTCGCCCTGTACATGGAGGCGTTCACGACCGGCGCGTACGCCGGACACTATCTCGACGAGGCGGGCGAGCGCGGCTGGATCTACCGGCTGTTCGACGAGCACGCCGCGCGCTGCCATCTGTGGCTGGCCGGCGACACGCTCGCCGGGTTCCTGCTGTCGGCCGATTCGGGTTACGACCGCAAGCTGCCGGCGTCGTTGCGCGCGACGCTCGGCGACGGGCCCGTGAGGTCGATCGCCGAACTGGCGGTTGCGCCGGGCTGGCGTTCGCGCGGGCTCGGCGAAGCGCTGGTGCGGCGCTGTGTCGACGAAGCGGCGCCCGGCTGCCGGGACGTGATCGTGCGCAGCAACGGCAATGCGCTCGCCGCGCACCGGCTCTATGTGCGGCTCGGGTTCGAGCCGTTCGGGTCGGTGAAGGTGCCGAACGACATGCTCAGCGAAGGGCGGCGTGGCGTCGAGTGGGTGGACAAGCAGTATTTCCGGTATCGGCGGGCGGGCGATTGACGGGGGCGCCGCGCGAGCGGCGACGTGCGCCTTTCGCGCCGTCGCCGGCCATGTTCGTCACGCGAGCGTGGCGGACGCGGCCCGCTGGCGTGCGGAACACGGCCCGGGCCGCCCCGGCGAGGCAGCGTCGCGCCAGGCCCGGCGCAACGCCGAAGCGTGCGCCCGCGCCGCTCGCCCCCGTTACGACACACGCACCGCCGCCGGCGCGGCGGGCGCCACCGGGCGAAGCCGCACGTCCTCGACGATGCGCCCTTCGTCGAGGCGGATATAGCGATCGGCGGCGCTGAAATAGCGGTCGTCGTGGGAAATCACGATCAGCGTCTTGCCCTGGCGTTTCAGGTCCGGAAGGATCTCGGTGTAGAAGATGCGCCGGAACGTCGGGTCCTGATCGGCCGCCCATTCGTCGAGGACCATTACCGGGCGGCGCTCCAGGTACGCATGGACGAGCGCGAGCCGCTTGCGCTGGCCGGTCGACAGGTCCGTGGTCGAGAACGCGCCGTCGCGGATCGCGACCTTGTGCGAGATCCCGAGCCGCTCCAGGTAGCGCCGCGCCTCGGCGGTGAGGTCGGCTTCGCCGGGCAGCAGCGTATCGAACAGGTAGTAGTCGGAGAACACGGCGGAAAACAGCTGGCGATAGGCGTCGAGCTGCGCGTCGCCCACCGGCTCGCCGTCGAGCCGCAATTGCCCGGCGTCGGGCCGGTAAAGGCCGAGCAGCAGCTTGATCAGGGTCGTCTTGCCGCAGCCGTTTTCGCCGATGATGAAGAGCGTTTCGCCGCGCTCGATCGTCAGGCTGAGCGGCCCGAGTTCGAAGCCGCCGCCGCCCTGGGCCGGCATGTCGCGTTCGTCCTGCGGCTGCGCGAAGCGGTAGCGGACCGCGTCGAGGGACAGCGCGCCGAAGGCGTCGGCGCGCGCTGCCGCGTCGGCCGCCGGCGCGCTGTCGACGAGCGACGGCTCGCGGGTCGAGAACCGGGCGGACAGTTCCGTGATGCGCTGGAGCGCGACCTGCGCGCGGCCGATCGACGGCAACGCGGAGACGATCTCCTGGATCGGTCCTTTCATGTACAGCAGCACCAGCACGAACCCCGTGACGACCGCGCGGTCGGCGCCGGGCGTCCAGCGCTGCAGCGCGAGCATCAGGCCGACGACGACGAAAAACAGCAGCGAGCCGAACGCATTCGCGCTCACGAACACGTTGGCGGCGCGCACCCGCAGGCGGCTGATCGCGTCGATGGTGCCGGACAGCTCGTGTTCGTAGACGAAACGGCGGCGCGGGCGGTTCAGGCGCAGTTCCTTCGCACCGTCGGTGATCGAGCGGTAGTGCTTCTGCAGGCGGTCTTCGGCCTCGCGCGCGGCGCCGAAGCGGCGGATGCCGACGCGCCGGGCCAGCGCCTGCACGACCGAGCCGAGCGCGAGCGCGACCAGCGCGACGCCCAGCAGCGCGGGCGACAGGACGCACAGGTAGCCGAGGCAGCCGACGATCGTCGCGGTCGCGATCGCCAGGCTGGAGAACAGGAACGCGAACGCGCTGATCGTATCGATGTCCTGGTTCAGCGCGGTGACGAGCCGGTGCGTGCGGGAGGCCTCGATCTGGCGCAGCGGCGCGGCGATGATCTTGCCGCACAGATCGCGCCGCAGCGCGGCGATCACGCGCTGGCCGACGAGGTTGTTGCCGATGTCGGACACGATCTCGCCGACCAGCGCCAGCGCGCACAGGCCGGTGAAGCCCCACAGCAGCCCGGGCAGCGCCGCGCCGCCCTCGTGCAGCGAGCGGTTGGTGAGCGCGAGCAGCGCCGCGGTCGCGATGCCGCTCGCCGCGCCCATCGTGGTGGCGAGCACGCAGATCGGCCAGAGCCGTTTGAGCAGTCTGAAAAGTTGCACAAGCATCGAAGGTTCCTCGTTTCCGCCGGCTTCCGCGTTCAGCGGCGCCGGCCCAGCAGCCATATCAGGTAAGGGGTGCCGATCAGCGTCGCGACGAGGCCGGCCGGCAGCTCGCGCGGCATCAGCAGCACGCGGCCGAGCCAGTCGGCCGTGACGACGGTCAGCATGCCGATCAGCGCGGCCATCAGCATCTGCTGGCGCGGGCGGCGCGCGCCCAGCAGGCGCGCGAAATGCGGCGCGGTCAGGCCGACGAACGACAGCGGCCCGACGATCAGCGTGGCGGCCGCGGTCAGCAGCGCGATCAGCATCAGCAGCGCGAGGCGGGCGCCGCGTGTGGCGACGCCGAGCGCCCGCGCGGACGCGTCGCCGAGCGGCAGGATCTGCAGCCAGCGATCGCCGAGCGGCGCGAGCGCGCACAGCACGAGCGCGAATGCCGCGGCATGCAGCGCGTCGCCGGGCGTGACCGTGTAGGTCGAGCCGGCCAGCCATTGCAGCAGCGCGACCGCGCGCTCGCCGCCGCCCGCGATCGCGACGGCGACGACCGCCTGGAACAGCGCGCCGACGGCGATGCCGGCGAGCAGCACGCGGTCCGGCGCGAATCGCGAGCGCCGCGAGAACCACAGGATCGACACCAGCGCCGTCAATGCGCCGGCCGACGTCGCGGCGAGACGCGCGGCATGCCCGGTGTCGCAGCCGGCGAGCACCAGCACGACGAGGCCGAGCGCCGCGCCGCTGCTGACGCCGAGCACGTCGGGGCTCGCGAGCGGGTTGCCGGTCAGGCGCTGCATCAGCGTGCCCGCGACCGCGAGCATCGCGCCGGCGGCGGCGGCCACGCCGGCGCGCGGGACGCGCCAGACGGCGATGCGGGACAGTTCGTCCAGCGTGCTGAAGTGCCAGCCTTGCACGCCGCGGCCGAAGTCCAGCGCGAGCGCGCCCGCCGCGATCGTCAGCAGCACGAGCGCGAGCGCGCGCCGGCGCAGCACCCGCGTACCGACGACGCCAGCACGGCCCGCGTTCTCCGGGCGGGCAGACAGATGCGTCGCGCGATGCACACGGGCGAGCAGCAGCAGCATCAGCGGCGCGCCGAACAGCGCGGTCGCGGCGCCGGTCGGCAACAGGTCGCCCATCGCGCCCGACAGGCGCTGCACGGCCTGGTCCGCGAGCCAGAGCAGCAGCGCGCCGTACAGCGGCGCGCTCAGCAGGCGCTGCGGCAGGCGCCGCGCGCCGGACAGGCGAGCGAGCGCGGGCGCCGCGAGACCGACGAAGCCGATCACGCCGACGGCCCCCACGACGGCCGCGCTCAACGCCACCGCCAGCGCGAGCGCGGCGAGCCGCATGTGCTGCAGCGGCAGGCCGAGGCTGCGGGCGTTGGCGTCGTCGAGGCCGAACAGCGTCATCGGCTTGAGCATCAGGAACGCGCACAGGCCGCCGATCGCGAGGCGCGACGCGAGCAGCGTCACGTTGCTCCAGTCCTGCTGGACGAGCGAACCGCCGCCCCAGATGAACAGGCCGCGCAGGTACGGCGCATGGAACAGCTGCAACGCGACGACGATCGAGCCGCAGTACAGCGTGACGACGAGCCCCGCGACCGCGACGCCGGCCGGCGCGAAGCCGCTGCGCCACGACAGGCCGAACACGATCAGCGCGGCCAGCAGCGCGCCGCCGAACGCGACCCATTGCGCGCTTGCGAGCAGCACGGGGGCCCAGAGCGTCGCCGCGGTCAGCGCGAGCTGGGCGCCGGCGGACACGCCGAGCGTCATCGGCTCGGCCAGCGGATTGCGCAGCACCTGCTGGAACACCGTGCCGGCCAGCCCCAGCACGGCGCCGCACAGCCAGCTCACGAGCAGGCGCGGCAACCAGCTGTCGTGCACGACGATCTGCGGCAGCGCATGCGCGTCCGGCGACCACAGCGCGCGCCACCAGAGCGCGGGCGGCAGCAGCGCCGACAGGCTTGCGAGGCTGAGCGAGACGGCGAGCGCCAGCGCGATCGCGGTACCCAGCACCGGCAGCCACGCGCGGGACGGCAGGCGCGGCGCGCGCACACTGACGACGTTCATGCGCGGCTCCCTGCGCCGGAGGCGCCCGGGCGCGTGAGCGACGCGGTCAGCACGCGGGAGAAGCGGGCCGCCGACGGCAGCATGCCGAAGCCCCAGAACGGCGGCAGCGACGCGACGCGCCCGGCGCTTACCGCCGGCAGCGCGTGCCACAGGCGATTGGCCGCCAGCGTGCGCGCGACGCCGGGGGGCAGCGGATCGAACCACAGCACGTCGGCGTCGGGCGTGGCGGCCAGCCGCTCGATGCCGGCCACGCCGATCCCCCAGTAGTCGGTCGGGCCGCGCCACGCGTTGGCGACGCCGAGCGCGTCCAGCACGTCCTGGAACAGGCTGCGCGCGCCGTAGATGCCGATGTGGCGGCTGTCGAAGAAGCGGATCAGGTAGAGCGGCCGCGGCGCCCCGCGCGTCGGTTGCAGCGTGCGCCGGTGCGCGGCGAGGCGCGCGCGGTCTGCCGCGATCGCGCCTGCGACCTCATCGATCAGCGCCTGGCCCGCGCTCGCGCGGCCGCACAGCGCGGCGAGCTGCCGCGTGATGTCTTCCGAGTGGCGATAGGGCGCGCCGGCATCCGTATACACCGCGAACGCACGGACCGGCGCGACGCGTTCGAGTATCGCGCGCTGCGATTCCTGGCTCGAATTGATCAGGATCAGGTCGGGGGCGAGCTGCTGAAGCAGTTCGAGGTCGGGCGCGAGACGCAGGCCGACGTCGGGCACCCGCGCCGGCACGCGCGGCGCGACCACGCTGTCGTTGTACGCGTCGATCTCGGCGACGCCTGCCGGCGTGACGCCGAGCGCGAGCAGCGTTTCCGCGAGGCCCCAGTCGAGCACGACGATCCGGGGTTCGCGCGCGGGCAGCGCGGCGCGCGCCGCCGGCAACGTCGCGGCGAGCAGCGGCGCGAGCAGCGCGGTGCTCAGGAAAGGGCGGCGCCGCATGTCAGCGCGCCACGCCGAGACGGCTGCCGCTATGCGGATGCATGACGATGTCCATGGGAATACCGTAAATCGATTCGAGTACGTCGCCGCGCATCAGCTCGGCCGGCGTGCCGCTGACGAGCAGCCGGCCGCCGTGCAGCGCGACGAGTTCGTCGCAGAAGCGGGCGGCGAGGTTGATGTCGTGCAGCACGATGACGACGGTCAGGCGCTGGGCGTCGGTCAGCTCGCGCAGCAGCCGCAGCACCTCGATCTGGTGCGCGATGTCGAGCGCCGACGTGGGCTCGTCGAGCAGCAGGCAGGATGCGCCCTGCGCGACCAGCATCGCGAGCCACACGCGCTGCCGTTCGCCACCCGACAGGTGGTCGACGGGCGCGTCGCCGAAGCGCAGCGTGTCGGTCACGCGCAGCGCCTCGTCGATCCGCGCATGGTCGTCGGCGCGCAGGCGGCCGAACGGGCCGCGCCACGGGTAGCGGCCGAGCGCCACCAGTTCGCGTGCGGTCATGCCGGTTTCCAGCGGCGGATGCTGCGGCAGGTACGCGACCTGCCGCGCGAAATCGCGCGCCGGCCATGCGTCGAGCCCGGTGCCGTGCAGCCGCACCGAGCCGCCCGACGGCCGCTGCTGGCGGGCGAGCAGCTTGAGCAGCGTGCTCTTGCCCGAGCCGTTGTGGCCGATCAGCGCGATCATGCGTCCGGCGCCGAGCGTCAGGTCGAGCGGTTGCAGCAGGACGCGGCCGTCGGCCCGGAACGATACGCCGTCGAGCCGGTACAGCGGGGGCGCGGCGGCGGCGCCCGCAGGCGCCGCGCGCGGGTCCGGCGTTCGTTCGGGCGACGATGCGCGCATGTCGGTCAGCACGTTCGATTCTCCCTGCTCACCAGCGATAGCGGGCCGTGGCGAGGACTTCCACGCCGTCGCCGTACTGGCAGATGGTGCCCGTGCGGCACGACGCCACGTAGGTGCGGTTGAACAGGTTCTTGCCGTTCAGCGAGAACAGCCAGTGCGTGCCGGTGTCGTAGTGAACCGTCGCGTCGACCAGCGTGCGCGCCCCGACGTGGACCGTGTTCGTCTGGTCGTAGCTGCCGCCGATGTAGCGCAGCCCGCTGCCGAAGCCGAGGCCGCGGAACGTGCCGCCATGCAGCGTGTAGTCGAACCAGGCGGCGGCCACGTGGCGCGGAATGCCCCACATCTGCAGCCCCTGCAGCGACACGGCCGCGCCGGCCAGCGTCGTGCCGGTCAGGTTCGATTCCGTGGTGACGCTGCTGAGGTACGTGTACGACGCGGCGATGTCGAGGTTGTCGCTCAGGCTCGCATGGCCTTCGAGTTCGAGCCCGCGCGCGCGGACCTCGCCGATCTGGAGGCTGTAGCCGGGGTGGTCGGTATCGCTGCTGGCGACGTTGCGCTCGCGCAGGTCGAACAGCGCCGCCGTCACGAAGCTGTTGTAGTTCTGCGGCTGGAACTTCACGCCGATTTCGTACTGCTGCGCGGTTCGCGGTCGCAACGGGCCGCCGGCGTAGGTCAGGCCGATCTGCGGATCGAACGATTTCGCGTAGCTCGCATACGGGGCGAGGCCGTTGTCGAACAGGTAGACGACGCCGGTCCGCCAGGTGAAGGCGCGCGACGACTGCGCGATGTCGTAGCCCTGCAGCGGGTTGTTGTCTTCCGACGAGGTCCAGTCCTCGCGCATGCCGACCAGGAAGCGCCACTTGCCGTACGCGATCTGGTCCTGCGCATACGTGCCGAACTGCTTCATGCGCACCATGTCGTCGGACGTGGTCTTGGGCGCGGTGATCGGCAGGTACACCGGGTTGAACAGGTTCAGCGACGGCTCGACGAAGTTCGAGCCCACCGTCTCGTTGTACAGCACGCGCTGGAAGTCGAAGCCGAACAGCAGGGTGTGGGCCAGCGGCCCCGTCGAGAACCGGGCCTGGGCCTGGTTGTCGACGTCGAAGAACTTGCCGGTTTCCTCGTTCCTGAATGCGTAACGGTTGATGGTCGTGGTCGAGCCGGCAACGTAGCCGTTCGGGAACGGGAACACGTTCGCGAGATCGTCGCTCACCACCGTGTAGCGCAGGTTCTGGCGGAACGTCCAGGTGGGATCGAAGCGGTGTTCGAACGTATAGCCGACCGAATACTGGGTGCGCGTATGGTGATCGAAATCGGGATCGCCGACGTTCGTGTGGCTCGAGATCCTGCCGTTCGGGTTGAACAGCGCGCTGCCGATCGCCGGCACGTAGTTGAAGTAGCCGACGCTCGGGTCGTGCTGGTATTTCGCGAGCACGGTCAGCGTGGTGTCCGCGTCCGGTTTCCACGTGAGCGCCGGCGCGATGTAGATGCGCTGCTGCTTCACGCCGTTGACCTGCGTGTCCGCGTCGAGCCCCGTGCCGGTCAGGCGGTAGGACAGCTTGCCGTCGGCCGTCAGCGCGCCGCCGAGATCGAAGCCGAGTTCGGCGCGATTGTGGCTGCCCGTCGAGAAGAACACCTCGTGGACCGGCGTCGTGGTCGGCCGCTTGCTGACCAGGTTCGCGAGGCCGCCGGGGTTGGCCTGCCCGTACAGCACCGACGACGGGCCATGCAGCACGTCGATGCGCTCGAGCCCGTACGGATCGAAGTTCGGGATCGCGTAGCCGTACCCGGAGTCGCTCGGCATGCGCGTGCCGTCGAGAAACTGTTCGAGCACGAAGCCGCGGCTGTACAGGTATGGCGAGCCGCCCGACGAATCGCCGTAGATTTCCGGCAGCACGCTGGCCGTGTAGCGCAGCGCCTCGGCGACGCTGCGCGCCCCCTGGGCGGTCATCTGGTCGCTCGTGACGACCGACACGGACTGCGGCGTCTCGATCAGCGGGGTGTCCGTCTTGGTCGCCGTCACCGCCGTGACGGGCACGTAGCCGGCGGCGTCGCCGGTCTGCGACGCGGCCCGCTGGCCCGTCACGCGCACGGCGGGCAGCGTTCCGTCGTTCCCGGGCGCCTCGTTCGGCGGCGTTTGCGCATGCGCGGCCGAGAGGCCGCCCAGCAGACAGATCAATAAAGCGTTGTTCAACGCGACGGCTCGATACACCCCGGTGCTCATGTTGCTTCCTTCAATCGTTGGTAAATGATGGCGCGAATGATTCGCACTAACTTTCAAGGTGTTGCACTGCCAGGGCTCTGACGGCCATCGGCAGGGTGGAAACGCGGGTGGGGGTATGACTGCTGAGCGCGGAACGCGCGGTCCTGAACCGGACCAGCCGCCACTATAATCCGGGGTCTTGTCGTCAGTCAGGACAACTTCGGCACAAGAATGGACATTTTTGTCCGGTTTGATGGATTATCTCGAAAAGAGTAGCTGATTGAGCCATGAGCAAGCCCGTGTTACAGACCTTCGGCGACGGTTTCGCCACGCGGAAGGTGATCGCGCAGGCGATCGACTACGTCGACGGCACCCATGAAATCGCGCACGTGCATCACCGCGCGCAGCTCGTGTATGCGACCAGCGGCATCGTGCGGGTCGTCACGCCGCTCGGCCTCTGGATGCTGACGCCCGGCAATGCGTTGCTGATCGGTTCGCAAGTCGAGCATGCGTTGCATATGGTCGGACAGGTCGCGATGCGCACGCTCTACATCGATCCGGACGTGCTCGCGCCGCAAGAGCAGGAGTGCCGGGCGATTCCCGTCGGCGATCTGCTGCGCGCGCTGATCCTCGGCCTGTTCGACGCCCGCGCCGACGACGCCGAGGAGAACCGCGCGGAGCTGATCGTGCCGCTGATCCTGCGGCTGCTGCAGGACGCGAAGCACGAGCCGTCGGCGGCGCGCCTGCCGCTGCCGGCTCACGCGCGGCTGCGCCAGATCTGCGACAACCTGATCGCCGAGCCCGCCAGCGCCGATACGCTGGAGCGCTGGGCCGAGCGGATCGGCGCCAGCTCGCGCACGGTCGCGCGGCTGTTCCGGCAGGAGACGTCGATGAGCTTCGGCAAATGGCGCGAGCAACTGCGGCTCGCGGAAGCGATGTCGCGGCTCTCGATCGGCGTGCCGGTCGCGCAGGTCGCCGAGGAACTCGGTTACGCGGACGTGCGCACCTTCACCGTGATGTTCAAGCGCGCGTTCGGCAGCACGCCGCAGCAGTTCCGGCAGCAGTTCGGCGGGCCGGCCGCGGCATGACGCAACGCGCGCCCAGCGGTTGCCGGCAGTCGAGCGCATCGACCCGCAACGAGAGCGCGGACGGCGCGGGGCGCCGATTCGCGACCACGCGTCATTCGCGCAGGGTGCGCCACCGCGTGGCTGTCGTTGCCGTCGCCGTCGCGCTTCGTCTGGCGAGAGATCTCGCAACCGGCGCGTCGGCCGGATTCGATACTCGATGAAAACCGTCCCGATCGTCGAACCCGGAGAATCGATGGACCGCCATGCATTTCTGGAACAACGTCCGGTAGCGGATTTCGTGTCCTGGCTCGTCGAGCATCTGCCGACGCTGCCCGTACACCTGCGATTTGCCCGCAGCAAGTTCGTGCCGGGCGGGCTCGACGTACGCGTGGACGGTATCGAGGACGTTCTCGCGCATTACTGCTGGCGCAACGAATGGCTCGATCCCGGCACGGGGCGACGGGTTGCGTCGCAGGACTGGGCAACGACGCGGTCGTCCCTCCACCGGTTGAGCGTCCTGCTGCGCACGAGCGTTGCCGATGGCGACGACGCGCGGGCCGGCGCGGCGGCGCGCGAGGTGTTGCGCTGGGGCGGTGTCCACAGCGCGATTCCGTTCATCCGGTCGAAGGTTCGGCGACGCGCGTTCTGCACGTACCTGCAGTCGCTTGCGCCGCTGTTCGCGCTGGCGGGTTCGCAGAAGACGGACGACCTGCACGCCCGCAACGTCGAGCGCTTCGATGCCGGGATGACCAAGGTGCATGCGCTATTCGACGTGACGGGATCGCCGATCTACGACAGCCGGGTCGGCGCGGCACTGGCCATGCTGTACGAGTTGTTCCGGCGGGATGCCGAGAGCACCGGCATCCGGCACGAGCTTCTCGGGTTCCCGTCGGGACAAGCGCGCGGCGCGCAGATCCGCGATCCGGGCGCGCTCGGTTTTGCGCGGGCGCCGCAGTTTTATACGAACCAGGTGCCGCGGGCATGCTGGGCGCGCTGGCAGGTGCGCACCGGCTGGATCCTCCGTGAGGTGCTCGGGCGCACGGCGTGGTTTGACGACGAGCCGCAGGTTGACGGCGTGAGCCCGATGGCGGCGCGGTGTCATGCGTTCGAGGCTGCGCTCTTCATGATCGGGTACGACCTCCGGAGCCTGGCCCATGCCAGCGGAAGCGGCGGTGGCACCGCCGCCGCCGCCGTTTCCGACGACATGCCGATGGTGCGCGACGAAGGGGGGAACTGGGTGCCGACCGGGCATCCGTTCGGCCGTGTGTTGCGCGCCTATCGCGTCTATCGCGAAACCGAGCCGGCGCATCCCGATCCGGCCGATTTCGAGCAGTGGCTGAACGAGCCGGCACAGGCCGGACTGGACGATGCCTTCAGGCGGAATTTCCAGGCTTACTGTTTTCCGCTCGGCGAGCGCGAACTCGATCTGCATGAGCGCTCGCTCGAGGAGATTCGGGCAATCGCGGCCGATGCGGAGGGCGAGGGCGACCTGACGACGGCGAACCATGGGGAGCCTGAATTCGTCGCCGGCGACGAGCGCGAACAGGTGTGTTTCGTTTGCGCGGGACTGACCGGATATTGCGAGCTGGTCGAAACGACGCCCGACGCACGCAAGCAACGCCTGATCCGCAATGGTTTCGCGGGCACGAACCATTCGGCGGGCACGCTGATGTCGGTCGGGCGGGGCGTCGGCCGGCATTTCGGGTTGCTGGACGACCGGAACCGGCCGACGGCGCGGTTCTTCGGTTTCTTCGGCGCGGGTTTCGACGATTTTCGCGATCGGCTGGGCGTCGATCGCGACGGCCGCGACCTGGGCCCGACCTGATCGGTTGCGCCGCATCGAGACGGCGCATGCCGCGACGCGAGGCGGACGGCTTGCTGCGTTTCCTCGTGACCGGCTTCAACCACGCACGCAAGAACGCCCGTCGCGACAAACCCGGATTCCGGGGCGCTGCGCGCACGTCCTGAATCACGGTCTGGCTGGCTTCGCGATAGACTCCCGGATACGCCTTTTCTCGCCGAGCCGGCCACCACGACGCGCAAGGCAGCAAGCGCGCGTACGCAAACCACCGGGCCGCGATACTTGCCGGCCCCCCGGGCAGGACGGCAATGCCTGTTCCGACGCTTGCGCTACGCGGTGGCCGCTGCCCGGCCGAAGGTGCGTGACGCCTGCCGGGAGAGACGGTCTGGGTGGCCCCACCGGCCAGCGCCGGCTAACGGATTTCCATATGCAATTCGTCAAATACCACGCTCTCGGCAACGACTATCTGGTCTATGCCGACGACGCGAAGTTCGCGCTGAATACCGAGCAAATCCGCCGCGTCTGCGACCGGCACCATGGATTGGGTTCCGACGGCATCCTGGTACTGGAAGCGCGCACGTCGACGCAATTCAAGCTGCGGATCGTCAATCCGGACGGTTCCGATGCGGAGAAGAGCGGCAATGGGCTGCGAATTTTCTCGCGCTACCTGCGCGACCGATCGTGGGTTCAGGACGAATGGTTCGATATCCTGACTCCGGGCGGCCTGGTGGGGGCCCGCGTCGCGCAGGACATGCGATCCGTCGAGGTCCGCATGGGCAGAGCCGATTTCGCGGCGCAAGCCGTTCCGGTCAGCGTGCCCGCCGCCGAAGCGATTGATTGGCCGCTGGCGTTGAATGGCATGAACCTGCGCATCAACGCCGTGTCGATGGGAAATCCGCACTGCGTCGTGTTCCTGGATGACGTCAGCAGCGAGCAAGCCCGGCTGCTCGGCCCCCAGATCGAGCGGCATGCGCTGTTTCCCCGGCGCACCAATGTGCAGTTCGTGAAAGTGCTGGATCGACATAATCTGCGGATCGAAATCTGGGAACGCGGCGCGGGGTACACGCTGTCGTCCGGCACCAGCAGTTGCGCGGCCGCCGCGGTATCCCGCCTGCACGGCTTCTGCGAGGCGGACGTCGTCGTGCACACGGCGGGCGGGCGCCTGCGCGTGCGGATCGGCGACGACTGGCAAGTCGTCATGCAGGGCGCCGTACAGCGTATCGGCTGCCTGAGCGTCGACGACGAATGCTTTGCGCCGCTCGATGACGGGCGCGGATGATCGCGCCGGCATCGTCGCGGCGTCGTACCCGTCGCGGACAATCGCCCTGCGGTTCGATCTGCTATCGTGGGTGCCGAACCGGAAATCCAGTCGTTGTTCCTGCCGCCCGGCACGCGAATCGGCGTCCGCGGATCGGCATTCCTTCGCCAGCGCATCCATCGCCAACCAACCGATGAACGATCAATTTCACCCCATTCCCCTCGTCGTCCTCGACGTTCAGGACGCGATCGACCGGCCGAACTGGGAAGGGAAGAGCCATCCCGGTTATCTGGCCGCGATCCGGCGCCTCCTCGCGCACTGGCGGCAAAACGGCTGGCCGGTGCTTCACGTCAAGCATGACGAGCCGACGCCCACCTCGAGCTATCACACGCACGGCCCGTGGAACGCCATCAAGAAGGAAGTCGCGCCGCTTGCGGGCGAACCCGTCATCGTCAAGCACCAGAACTGCGCGTTCGTCGGCACCGATCTCGAGCGCGTGCTGCGCGGCATGGGGGCGAGCCAGTTGGTACTGACGGGGGTGGTGGTCCACCACAGCATCGACGCGACGGTTCGCGCCGGCAAGGCACTCGGATTCGGCATCATCCTGCCGTCGGATACCACGACAGCGGTGCCGGTGGCCGGAAAGGACGGGCGATCGTGGGATGCGGCGACTGTCCACGGCCTGACGCTGGCGATACTCGACGGCGAATACGCCGAGGTCACGACATCGGATGACGTGATCGCACGGTTCAACCGGAGCGCGGGCTAGTCAGTATGACTCCCGTGGGGCAAAGGCTGGCCTGCCGTGAGGAATCAAACGCGGGTTAGCATGGCTGCCAGAGCCGCACGGTGCGGACAGGGCCGCACCCGGCGATTTCCAGCACGGAGGCCAGCATGGAACACGATAGCACGCTGTACGTCGGGCTCGATGTCCATAAGGAGTCGATCACGGCCGCCTATGCGCTCGGTATGGGCGAGGTTGAACTGCTCGGCAAGGTCGGCACCACGAAGACGGATATCGATCGCTTATGCAAGCGCCTGCAATCGAAGGCGTCGCGCATCCGTATTGTCTACGAGGCGGGCCCATGTGGTTACGGGCTTTACCGTCAACTTCAGCAGAAGGGGATCGACTGCATGGTGTGTGCACCGTCCCTGATTCCAAGGAAGCCGGGAGAGCGCGTAAAAACCGATCGGCGCGACGCGATCAAACTGGCGCGTTCGCTCAGGGCTGACGACCTGTCGGAAGTCTATGTCCCTACCGTCGAAGACGAAGCGTTTCGCGATCTGGCGCGGGCATGGGTGGGTGCCAAGGATGATCTGAAGCGTGCGCGGCAGCGGCTGAAGTCCTTTCTGCTTTCGCACGGGGTCAGCTATACCGGACGAGCCGACTGGAGGGCAGCACACCGGCGCTGGTTGAGCACGTTTGCGTTCGACAGCGCATGGCAGCAGTTGGCGTTCGAAGAACATCGACGCACGATCGAGGATCGTCTTGCGCAATGCGATCGACTGGAAGCTGCACTGCGCGAGGCAGTGGTTGCCTGGCGCTTTTATCCGGCAGTACTGGGTCTGCAAACGATGCGCGGCATGCAGTTCACCACGGCGGTCGGCATGCTTGCCGAGTTGGGCGATCTGTCACGCTTCACGCATCCCCGCCAATTGATGGCGTGGTTGGGTGTAACGCCGAGCGAGCACTCGTCCGGCGAGAAGCGCCGTCAGGGCAGTATCACCAAGAATGGCAACAGTTATGCGAGAAAGCTGCTCGTCGAGTCGGCATGGAGCTATCAGCATCCGGCCCGTGTCAGTCCGGAGATTCAACGCCGCCACGAGGGGATTCCCAAACCCATCGTGGATCGAGCGTGGGACGCGCAGGTACGCCTGTGCCGACGCTATCGAACGCTCGTTGCACGCGGCAAGCAGAAGAACATTGCAGTGGTCGCGGTTGCCCGTGAACTGAGCGGGTTTATCTGGGACATTAGCCAGCTTGCCATGTCGCTTGCTTCGCAACCGCAGAGGCGCGCGGCTTGAGCAGGCGAGCGCGAGTCCTCAATCACCGAGCAAGGAGTTCCCTGAAGGCGGCGTAGCCCGGCACACGAGTAACCCGCGCCACGGCTACGCAACGAATCCGATTCGACTTGCGACGCTAGATAGCGGCAGGCTCATCGGGCGGACCTCTGTAATGCGGTAGCCAATCCGCGGATATCAGCGTGATCCACCGTCGAGACGTACTGCTACGCCGCCCTCAGGAAATTCGAATGGAACCTCTCAG